>NZ_DATGKU010000091.1:0-12196 GCF_035294505.1 Chthonomonas sp.
ACCTCGAAACTGTTGTATGTTGAAAAGATAGGGTTATGACATGTTCTAATTGAGGAGTATTCGACCATTCTCTGGTTGAAGGGGTATCTAGGTTGATAGCTGCCGCAAGGAAAGGTGTGTGAGGAGGGGGAGATGGTATAAAAAGCCTCGTTGGATGGGAGACAAAATGCCGGTGATGTCGGTATCTTACGTTATAATAGACGAGACCTCCCAATAGGGCTATACTTAATAGTAGCGCTAGACGGTATTTCATAGGCGTTCTGTGAGTGTATGTAGACATTGATTTGTTATTTATTTATATGGTTACAACAATTTCGCCCGGATTTTTCTCTCCTTGCCCTTATCTGATTTAGGAGTGCAAGTTGCAAACCTCCTATGTTCTCACACTATTATGCGCTAACAGGCTGTTTATTTTCAATGATTTAGCCTTTTCATATAGGCTATGTGTCATGCCGATGGCCGCAAATCGCAGACCTTTGCACGGCAAAGTGGATATACAATTGGAACTCGATTGTGTAGTTTAGTTTCAAGCGCGTCTCAGCGCTTTCGGTTGCCAAACACGGAGGCTTTTCTGCGTTTTGGGGATTTCGATGGTAAGATGATTGTAGAGCCACAAGAGCGTAGGAAAGGGGGTGAGGTTGTGAGCGAGCCGATTGATCAGCGGACGCGACTGACGCATTTGGTACGTTGCGCCGGTTGAGCCAGCAAGATTGGGGCAGCCCAGATCGCGCAGGTGCTGCGCGACCTGCCTCCATCCGTCTCTCAGGCGCTGCTGGTCGGGTTCGATACGGCCGATGATGCCGGCGTCTATCGGCTGAACGAAACGACGGCGCTGGTACAGACGGTAGATTTTTTTACGCCGATTGTAGACGACCCACGTTGGTTTGGAGCTATCGCCGCAGCCAACTCCCTTTCGGATGTCTATGCGATGGGCGGGGAGCCGATCACGGCCCTCAACATTCTATGTTATCCCGTTCGGGAGCGCCCTGCCGAGGAGCTGCGCGCCATTTTGGAGGCCGGTGCAGAGAAGACCCGTGAGGCGGGAGTGGCATTATTAGGCGGGCATAGCGTGGAAGATGCCGAGCCGAAGTTCGGCATGGCCGTTACAGGCCTGGTACATCCCGAACATATCGCCACAAATGCCGGGGCGCGTCCTGGAGATGTTATTGTGCTAACCAAGCCGTTGGGCACAGGAATCATCACCACGGCGGCCAAGTTTGACGAGTGCCCCGCGGATGTCCTTGAAGCGGCCTGTCGGAGCATGGCCATGCTGAATAGGGGAGCGGCAGCGGCCATGCGCCGTTTGGGAATAGGTGCGGAGCTGCCGGTTCACGCGGCGACCGACATCACGGGCTATGGGTTGCTAGGACACCTGTTCCAGATGGCGAAGGCGAGCCGCGTGGGCATGGAGTTAGAGAGTTCGGTGCTTCCTCTCCTGCCGGAGGTCGAGCGTTTGGCAGCGGCTGGCAACGTGACCCGAGGCGAACACGAGAATCGCGCCTATTTAGGGGCACATTTGGAAGTGGCCGCAGGAGTTGCGGCCACCCGTCTCAGCGTGATGCTCGACCCACAAACCTCCGGAGGCCTGGCTATTGTGGTGGCACCGGAGAGTGCAGATGCGCTGTTGGAGGCTTTGAAAGCAAACGGGGTTGAAAGCCCGGTAGTGATCGGCCGTTGTGTGCGGGATGTTGCATTGCGGATACGGGTCTTGGGATAGGGCGCTCCCATTGTGCTCAAGAACAAGGAGAAGGGAGCGCCCGGTGGGCCTTTGAGTCAAAGTCTGTTTTCTATTTAGCTAGGCGCGTTTGTTCCCAAGGATGCGATGGGCGATACATTTGTACTTTCGATGTCTCATGGTGAGAATGGCTCCGGCAAACAGGCTACATAGCGCAAGCCCGGTGGCGCTGTTGGTTTCAGGCGTATTCACATTGATGCGAAAGTCGGCAGATACACTTCCTGGTGCGCCATTATCTACGTAATCGAGGGTATAGGAGCCTCGAATGATGGCCGGGGGCGTGTTGTTCGAGGTTACGAAGACGTCGAAGAGATCACCCGTCACACTATCGCCGAAGTTGCCGTAGGGTTGGAGGGTAGTAGGGAAGAAGTTAAAGAAGTTGTCGGTTCCCGTTGCATCGCCCATCACGATATCGAGTGAGCTACCGACGACATCTATAGGGTTGCTCATATCCGTATTTTGCACCAACCCTTGAAAGCTGTAGGAGGTGTTGCCTCCCCCGCTCTGAACGGGGCTGAAGAGGGTAAGGGAAAGTTGAGCCTTCGCCGTCGCGGGGGCCCAAAGAAGGCCTAACATGATTGTACAGGCCGCTATAGTGAAGTGAGTATATTTCATTTTCTAGAGTTCTCCTTGTTTAAGTAGACTCGGTTGATTAAAGTAAAGAGAAACCAGAAGCCCTGCCCATGACGAACGAGGCTCCAGGTCAGAAGCGTTTAAGGATATGGAATCAGCACAGTGAACGGAAGCGTCTTGCCAGGGAACAGAGGATTGGTGTAAGTACCCGTTACCCTTAGGAAGAAGGAACCTCGTCTGTCGCCGCACAAGTTTCCCCTCCAATTCCGTCCTCCTGGTAGCGTAAGAGCAAAAGGACCTGGGCCTGGTGGAATAGTGCTTTCCACAGTTCCTGCGGCTATGTTCCCTATCAAAGCGCCGCCCGCAGGGCGGTTGGGGTTAGAAACTGGGCGGCCGGTCGCATCTAGAAGAGTAATGCTAGTTATTGTAACAGCGTTCGCTTGAGCGGTACCAATATTGGCAATTTGAAAATCTACCAATAAGGTGCGACCTGCCACAATACATGCGGCGGCACCTCGTGCCTCGGGTTGTCCTACCAGATTTGGAAAGCCGATATTAAAATTGAAGTTCGGGCCGGCGTTGAAGAGGATGTTGTTTATTTGGCAGTTGACGCAGCCAGGCCCTCCGTTGAAGATGCCATCGGGTACCGGAACGATGATATCGTTGCCCTGAACCTGCACCTGTACGGGGAAGATGTTGGGCCCACGGCGCCAATTGACTTGAAGATCGTTGGCCGGCGGTACCGGCCAACCGGGTGGTACGTGGAAGTGGAGGGGAGGAATGGGTTTTGGGGGCTGCGCCGGAAACGGGAGGGGATTGCCTTGAGGAGGAAGAAGCGGTCCGACTCCTCCGGTATCTAGCGCGCCAGTTCCGTTAGGGCCGCCATGTGAAACCGGCACGATGAAACCACCATTGGGAGTTTGAATGGGTGGGCCGGGGTTGGCTCCATCGGTGTTGGTTCCATTGGTCAACGGTCCGAAGTTGTGTAGGTCGGTAAAAGGCATTCCGGCCGGCAGGGGCAGGCGAAAGAGGGTGCCGGTGCCATTGGGGCCACCATCAGAAGTCGTGCCATAGATATCCCCGCAGTCTAGGCCTTGTATCAGGGCAGTGTTCGGGTGGGCGCCGTCGGTATTGTGGCCGCTGTTATCGAGAGCGCTGAAGCTGTAGGCTACCGAGTAGGTGCCGATGAAGCTGTTTCCTGCTACGAACTGCCCACCGGTACCCGGTTGGATGCGAAAGAGGACTCCCGAACCGTTGCCTCCATTCACCGTTGTGCCGTAGAGGTCGCCATCACAGACTTGCAGGAGAGAGGCGGCAGGGTTGGCACCGTCGCTGTTGGTGTTATTGTTCGAAAGGCTGGTGAAGGCGTGAAGGAGCATGAACTGCTTCAGGTTGCCGGAGTTATCGAGCTGAACTTGGAAGACGGTTCCGGTACCGTTAGGGCCGCCTAAATAGGTCGTTCCATAGAAGAAACCATCTATAGCCTGGAGCAATGCTCCTAAGGGCATGGCGCCGTCGCTATTGGTGCCACTGCTCAGAGCGCTGAAGTTATAGAGAGTGTTGAACGTGCCTACAGGGGAACCGTTCACAACAAACTGTCCGTTAGCATTTGGCCTTATTTGGAAGATCGTTCCAGTCCCATTAGAACCACCTAATGGGGCCGTGCCGAGAAGATCGCTGTTTTTCGCCTGAACAAGTCCGTTCGGCTGCGCCCCGTCGCTATTGGTGCCGTTGCTAAGAGCACCGAAGCTGTGGAGCGTAGTTAGGTTGCCGGATAAGGTTAGCTGAAAGACGGTGCCATTGCCATTGGTGCCTCCGGCGGTTGTCGTGCCATAGAGGTTACCATTTTTGCCCTGAATGAGGGTAGCTTTTGGGTAAGCGCCATCGGTGTTGTGCCCGTTGCCATCCAGCGCGCTAAAGTTATAGAGGGTCAGAAAACTCCCGGAGATGGACAGGGCGAAGACGACACCGGTTCCATTCGTGCCGCCACTTGGGGCCACTCCATAGAAAAGTCCGTTGTTCGCTTGGACGAGACCGCCGACAGGAAAGGCTCCGTCGCCATTTGTGCCGTTGGAGAGGGCACTGAAGGAGTGTAAAACACCCATGTCTTCTTGCGCATGACACGACTTAGGGCTGATCCAAAGTACGGCCACAAGAACCAAAAGGAGCAAACCGAGCAAGCACAGACGTTTCCTTCGGTGTAAAGAAGCCATCTGACTGCGCGACATGTGAGTAAATCGGTGCATAAGCTGCCTCCTTGTGCAGAACGTTGCGGTTGACTAAGACGATTCCAGCATACGTCGAAGTGGTAAAATGCCTAGGCGCCGCACGAAAACAAGCACGGAATATTCTGATAGACATCATCAACTCATGAAACTGTTGCAGAGGCTTTGGGTTTACTCCATTTCGCTTAGCACCTGTTGAATGGTTGGACGGATGACACGGCGGAGGCGAGTGCGAACACCGGAAGCGCTGAGGTGCCTCGTTGCAGGAAGGGCAGAGGCTATTTCTTTGGAGTTCATCTCGTAGTGGAAGTGATATGTGTAGATAAGGCGGTCGCAGGGGCTGAGGTGAGAGAGAACGATGGCCTCTACCTGACGGCAGAAGAGAATGCTGTCGAACTCGCTCTCGCTGATGGAGCTTTCGCCAGCAGGTGTCTCCGCCGCAAGCGTGTCGGTGGCATGGGCACTTCGTGTGTGAAGGTAACTGAGGCAGTGATTGCGGGCGATGTGCCAAATCCATGTCATGAGAGCACACTCGGCACGGTATTGGGAAAGATGCTTGGCGGCGAGTAAAAGAACCTCCTGTGCGGCATCTTCAGCCTCTTCCGGGTCGTGGAGAAACCGGCAGCAGATGCGAAAGATGTTGTCACGGTAGGTGCGACAAAGATAGTCTATCCGCTCCGCTTCGGATAGACAGCACAACGTCTTGGTTTGTGCAGTTGGATGCAAATGGAACGGCACTGTTTCTCTCCTAGTAAACGATATTTTTGAGCTTGCATCGTGGCCCACCGAGAAGTAAACAATCTGTTGATCTTGCCGAACCAAATTCCGAGTGATTGAATGTCGAGCTTGTAGTTATAGAAAATTCAACATATATCATTAATCATAAATATATGTCTCATTTTCGTTTCTATATCATAGCATAAAGGCGTGAAATTATCGTGAAATGTTCAAAAACAAAAATCGCATATACGTCCAAACCATGCTGATGAAGCGAGGCCCTCTACAGGGCTACCGGAGACCAAAATTGAGATGAGAAAAAAATAGAGGGTATAAAAGCCGGCGGTTCTCGAACCGCCCTTGCGCAGCAGGCGCATTTTGAGGAGACAAACCACCACTTAACAAGGCGGAGAAAACCGATAGTAGGAGCGGCCCCCTAACTTGCCGTTGGGAGGTCGCACGAGGAACCCAGGGAGGCGAGGGCGTGCTTCAGGAAAAGATGCGGTAGACTCTGTTGGCACGAAATTGCGCTGAGCCAGATATTAGAAAACAAGGGATAGAACATGCTTAGAGTAGCCTTGGTTGGTTGTGGGGTCATTGCCCCCCAGCATATTACTGCTTTCGCCAAACAGCAGGAGCGCGCGAGCCTTGTGGCCTTTTGCGACCTCGACAGAGAGAAGGCGGAGCATGCCCGACTCCTTTATGAACAGCGGCTAGGCCGGGCAAGCCAAAGCCGAATCTTCACCTCCTACAATGAGGTTTTAGAAGAGGACACGATAGATGCGGTAGACCTTTGCCTGCCCCATCATCTTCATGCGGAATATGCTATTGCGGCCGCGAGGGCCGGCAAGCATATTTTATGTGAAAAGCCTCTGGCTAACACCTTAGAGGACTGCGATCGCATGATCGCCGCCGCTAAAGAGGCCAACGTGGTGCTGTTCCACGGAGAAAACATGCGGCTTGATCCGGTAGTGAATCGGGCGGCGGAGATCGTGCGTGAGGGACGAATAGGCACCATCACCGGTTTACAGCAGACCTACGCACACTGGCAGCCGGAGGCTATGAACCGCGGCTGGCGCGCGCGACCGGAAGAGGCGGGCGGAGGCCAGCTGATGGATGCGGCGATACACCATGTGGACATCCTCCGTCACATCGGTGGCGAGATCGTGCAGGTGCAAGCGATGACCACACAGCATCGCCCGGAGCTGGGGCCTCAAAGCGAGGACACCGGTGTGCTGAACTTTCGTTTTCAACGAGGGCACCTTGGGCAGCTTTTTGCCGGGCATGCCACGCGCAATCGCGGCGGCTCTCCTCTTCTGACGGTTTTCGGCACCGAGGGCAGCCTCACGTTGGAAGCGTTTTGGCCAAGACGGGGGTTGGTGTGGTTCCCTGCCAACAACGAACCTCAGGTGCTTATCGAGAATCATCATTGGCAGGAGAGCTTTGATGCCGAGGTGGCTCACTTTCTAGATGTGCTTTTAGAGGGCGTTCCCTTACGGGCGACGCCGGAGGAGGGGCGCAGGAACGTGCAGATTATTTTGGCAGCCTACGAGTCGGCGCGGACGGGGCAATTGGTCGAGGTATAGCCTTGAAGGGCTAGCGCTGTGCCGGTGGCAGCACGGTTAGGGTTAAGTCGGCTCGGTTGCGACTGCACACCAAAAGCGGGTTATAAAGATAAGGCTTGTGCGGGTCCCAAAGCCCGGCTCGGAGGATGTTGTGTTCCACATCGGGGCGACGTCCGGGGTGCTGCTCGTCGGCGCCGTAGGCAAGAATGCTGATCGTTTGATCGTTCACAGGAAACCGTTTATCCACCTTGAACTCGCCCTCGTACCAACCGTCTCCTTTAGGGTAGAGCTGCCAGATGAGACCGTTGCGGTTATCGCGTGCCACAACCACAATGGCGACTTTGGGCACCGATGGAGTGGGGAGTAGGGCCTCGATGCGCACCGTTTGGCCGTAGGCGGCTAGGCTTGGAGAGAGACGAGCCTCCGTGAAGACGAGATAGTTCGAGTCGGCACGAGAAGGCTCTTGAGTGTTCAAAGAGGCCAGTTGCACGGGATCGACCCAGGCTACGGTCGCCTTCTGCGTTCGGCCGGCCACATGAAAGGTATCCTCTTCCATCCAGTAGATGCTTGTGGGGCCGGCAAGGTCTTTGTGCCCGGGTGCAATGACCTTCAGCATCAGGACACCAGGTTGCTTTCGCTTCGGTTGTTGTTGGGCGAGCGTCTGTTTGTCTGTAGAGAGAGCGAAGAGGGTTTCATCCACCACGCCGGCGCCAACCGCAATGCCGCCTTTCGTGAGGGGGTTGGGGGTAGCCGCGGCCACACCGGCTGCGGCGGCGTGCACACCGGCACGCAATGGGTTTGCGATAAAGTCGAAAAGCCCTCCAACAAGATGACCGGCGGTATCAAACACTTGCGCCAAAAACGTTTGGCTATGATGTTGGGGAAGGTGGAGAGCGCTTACCGGAAGAGCGAGGAGGTAGTTGCCGTTATCGTCGGTATGCGCGTAGTCCACCACCTGATTTCGGTCGTTAAACACGGCCACAAGCGCGTTGGAGAGAGGCCGCCCGTCGGCATCGGTAACTTGGCCGGAGACATAGACCACATCGGCGGCCGTTGCTGCCAGACTTCCAACAAGTAGAAGGATTATCGTGGCCAGGATGGCGAAAAAGGGTTTCACTTCCACACCTCGTTATTTGGCTCTTTGAGAAGTTTTTCAAATTCGTCAATTCCTATAAACGAGTAGATATGGTCGGGTGTGATGAGGAAGAAGGTTGGTGTGGAGTTAACTCGAGCCTGAAGGCCATCTGCGTAATCCTGGCGCACCCGTTGGATGATGGCGGGGCTGTTCATATCGGCAGTAAACTTTTGGACATCCATGCCGAGGCTTCTGGCAAAATCGGCGAACTGGCTTGGGGAGAAGCCCGGCGCCTGCATAACGGCCTGGTTTTTAAAGAGTAGGTCATGGTACTGCCAGAACTTTCCTTGCAGGGCTGCGGCCTCCGCCGCTTGGGCTGCCAGGCCAGAATAGGTGAAATGGAGAACGGTGTCTAGGCCAAGCGGAAAGTTGCGAAAGACGAGGCAGATATCGGGATGGGATTTCAGCAGGCCGGGCAACGCCTGGGCCGCCTCGGCGCAGTGCGGGCAGTTATAATCGGCGAACTCCACCAAGGTATATTTTGCTTTTGGGTTGCCGTAGATGTGCGCCCCGGGGCGAACGAGAATGGAGCGCATGTTGATCGAGTGCTGAACGGGGCCGGTATAGATGCTGCCCAACATGGCTACGATACCTGGGACGTAGATGAAGCCCAAAAGCACCAAAATGAAGCCCAGCACCAGCGCCAACATTTTCTGTTCGCTGTTTAGTGGACGGCCTTGTTGCACATAGTCGTACCAGGCGATGCCGGCCAGAACGGTTACGGTGAGGGCAGAGGTAAAGCAGTAAGGGCAGAAGGAATGTTGAACGAAGATCGCGATATATTGAAGCCACCAGGAGATGCAAAAGCCCAAGGTAGTCAGTATCCAGATGAGGCGATCATAGAAAAGCAGACGCGAGAGATCGCCGGGGCTTAGGGCGGTTTTCCAGTCGGGGACGGTGGGGAGGGAAACTGTTCGGACTTGCGATAGAGCCGACGCTGTTTCCGTAGCGGCGCCTACCGGGGCCATGGCCGGTTCGGGAAGAGAGGCCGGCATGGCTTCCGCAGTGGGCAGCAGTTTTCTGCGAAGAAGGGCTAGCGCGAAAACAAGCAGATACATGCCCAACCCAAACGCTGCAGTAGGTATCGGCCCTAAATGGGAATAGGGGCCGTGAAGAATCTCCGTGCATCCTGCCCCCTTTATGCTGCACGGCAGCGGTGCCGAGGGCATGAAATGGGTGAGCGTTAGATAGCCCGCTAGAAGAATGCCGAAGGCAGAGAGTACTAAGGTAATGTTGTTCGTGAGAATACGTTTCATAACGACCTCATTCAGGGTTAAATAGGCCTACAAAGCCTCTTTGTTCTTTTACGCATTAGGATGTAACTTTTTCCGCACGAAGGTGTTGGCGAAGATACTCTATTTGGGATGCGTGTTGAACATCGTGCAGCATGATCTCCGAGATAACTCTAGACAACGGAAGAGGGTTCTCATCGAAGAAAAAGCAGTTGCGTTCGATGTCGGATTCCTGCAGTTGCTCCAGTTGGTCACACCATGCGGCGCCTACCTCTCGATACCAGCTACAGATTTCGGGCCAGGAGATGGATGGCGGTGGTAGGATTTCCGGATGTTCCATCGGAGAGACGGCCTCCTCTCCACGCAGCAGGGGCAGCGAAGCCTGTTTCCAAGCGGCCACATGATAGACGATGCCCGCGATGGAGCCATCTTGGCCAATGCCCCAGGTCTGTCCCGGCCAATGGGGATGCTTGTGGTAGAGGGCCTCCTGCGGGGTAATGGCCTCTATCTCCCTCAAGAAGCTTTGATACGCCTCTCTCGATTGCGACTTCAAGAAAGCTAGTAGACTTTGCGCCATCTTATTCTCCCATGCAAATTACGAGCGGACACAGAATAAACATCACCGGGCACAGGCTTTCATGGCGGCCACATAGTTGGCGGTGACGCGATCGATGGCCGTAATCGCCGTGCCTACAACAACGGCCCAGGCGCCGGCACAGAGCGCCTCATAGGCCTCCTGTGGAGAGCGGATACGTCCTTCGCAGATAATGGGGCATGAAACCTCTTTGGCAAGTTGAGCGACAAGCTCCAGGTCGGGGCCGCCCTGTTCTCGCTTATATGCGGTGGAAGCCGTATAGCCACTAAGGGTCGTGGCGACGAGATCGGCGCCGGCCTCTGCTGCCGCCAGCCCCTCCTCAAAGGTGGAAATGTCGGCCATTGCCAGAGCGCCCAACTCGTTCTGAATGAAGTGGAGAATCTCCTGCCAAGTATGGCCATGGGGGCGTGGGCGGGAGGTGGCATCGAAGGCGATAATGGCTGGTGAGGGGGTACAGCACGAGAAGACCTCCTGCGCCGCTTGCGGTGTGGGGGTAATATAGACCTCGAAATCGGGGTGTGTTTGCTTGTAAATGGCAATAATCGGCACGGAGACGTGTTCGGAAATGGCGGCGATGTTGGCCGGCCCGTTTGCCCGTATGCCCACGGCCCCGCCTTGCTCCGCTGCCGCCGCGAGGGCGGCAAGCACCTGGGGATGGCCGAGGGGAGTGGATGGATCGGCTTGGCAAGAGACGATGAGGCCCCCTTTCAGGCGCTGAAGGAGTTGTTGTTTGGCTGTCATCTTTTTTCGTGCTTGATGCGCTACACTCTTATATTAGGCAAGGCTGTAACCGTGCCGTGGGCATTACGTCTTATTTGTAAGGAGGGAAAAATGCGTTCTTATTCTACCCGAATAGGGCGGTTATTGTTAGGATTGTGTTGGCTATGTGGTTTCGCCCTGTTAGGAGGGTGCCCATGGGCTAGGGCGGATGCAAGGGGGCAGCATGCGCAGGGCAGCACGGTGGAGGCAGATGCGTTGATGCGCCAGATGCAGGAGATCGCTTGTTTGCAACTGATCACCCCGCTTCATTTAACCGACGCGCAGCTTACCAAAATCGAGGCCATTCTTGAGGAGACCATCAAAGACTACGATAAACAGATGAAGGCCGTGGCAGCCAAGTATTTTGCCGATCTGGTGCCTAAGATTGAGGCGGCGCATCAGGCAGCGCTTCTCGGCAAGCAGCCACCAGATGATCTACAGCAGAAGTTTGATGATGCGTTAAACGCCGTGTTAAAGGAGCGCGATGTGATCAACAACAAGAATATTGCCGCGGTTTCCAATAGCGTTCGACCTCTGTTGACCGACGATCAAATAAGAACGGCCGTCAAGCTAGCTCATACTATTCCTGGATTCAACAAACAGCAGGGCACAGACGCACAGTGGTTCAACTTGTGGGTTGCCACCGCATTACTTGACTACGACCGCATCGTGCCTCTCTTGAAGGAGTTGCAAAAGGCACAGGCGGCAGCCGGGACGACGAACACGGGCAAATAGGCCACTTTTCATTCGACCGCCGATGATCGAGAGGTTTCGACCATCGGCGGTCTTTCACCGTGTGGGAAGCGTTATAACAGCGCTTCTAGCTTGCGGGCGAGGGTGTCTTTCGAGGTGGTGCCGATCCACTGATCCACAACCTTCCCGTTTTTGAAAAAGAGAAGCGTTGGGATTTGGAGAATGTTGTACTTTTCGGCGATCTCTCTTTCCTCGTCTACGTTCACCTTAAAGACTTTGGCTTTGCCCGCATATTCCTGGGCAAGCGCTTCCACGTGGGGGGCGATGAGCCGGCATGGATTGCACCATTCTGCCCAGAAATCTATTACAACCGGTACATTAGAGTTGATGACTTCCGCCTCGAACTCGGAGGCGGTAAGGGGGCGAGCGTGACTCATAGAGTTGACTCCTAACCGTTAAGAGGTCATGAACCTCCGTCTAAAGTAGATTGGGATACAAAATCGTTGCGAGAGAGGCAGGACTAGACCCCTCGCAACGATCTGCTTCGGATAGCACTTACGAACCACCCTAGAGAGAAGTTCCTAGAGAAGTTCGCTATCTATCCTGATATTGGGTTTCGGCCAGAGCAGGGGCTATTTCGGGCAGCGAAGGCGTAGGGGCTTAGTTTGTGGGAGTGATGGCGATGACGTTTGCGGCCTGCGGCCCTTTTGCGCCCTCAACGATCTCGAAAGTGACCTCCTGCCCTTCCGAGAGCGTTTTGTAGCCCTCTTGCTGAATGGCGGAGTAGTGGACGAAAATGTCCTTACCCTCCGGAGTTTCGATGAATCCATATCCCTTAGCGTTGCTGAACCACTTAACACGACCTCTAATTTGCATACACGTCCTCCTAAAGAAGGAAACGAATTCCGGTATATGCCCGGTGGTCATCAAAAAAGTATAAAGCCTGTATGCCAATTTGTCAAGAAGA
>NZ_DATGKU010000092.1:0-4002 GCF_035294505.1 Chthonomonas sp.
CCCTATCCCACCCTCAGGAAGCCGACCTCTCTGCTGCGAAGCGGTACCAGTCGTATTTTGCGTGGTGGAGTGAAAGGCGAAAAAGAGGTGACCTACCGCATCTGGCTTCGGCCAAACGGCACCGAAATGAAAAGGACGCTCCTTTCAGAGCGTATCCTTAAAAAGCCCGTGCCGGAAGTCGTGCAGGTAGGCATAGCCGCCAGACTTGCCTCACGCGGCTACTTTTCCGGTAGGCGCGTTCTCATTATGAACGCTACCTACTACTACCCTCACGAGGGCAGCGCTACCGGGCGCGCCAGCACCGGCATCAAATGTGGGTATGGGGTCGTGGCCGTAGACCCTCACTACATCCCCTTAGGCACACGCCTCTATATTGAGGGATACGGCTATGCTATCGCTGCCGACATCGGCAGCGCCATCAAGGGCAACCGAATCGACCTCTGCATCGACTCGTTGCACAATATCGCCCACATTCGGGATATGCATCACGTGCGCGTCCACATTCTAAACTGAGAAAATAAGGTCGTCGGGGCCGAAATGGCTTACGACCACTCGGCAGCAGTCCCGGCGACTCCTTTCCTAATGCATCCAGCGGATTTTCAGCCTACCTCACTCAACGCCCTGCGGGCTTGGCTATACGAGCACCACATTCGTCCCAGTAAGCGATTAGGACAGAACTTTCTTTTCGATCGCAACACGCTGCAGCGCATTCTCCTCGTCGCCGATCTCCTTCCCGACGAAGCGGTGCTTGAAATCGGCGCCGGCTTTGGGTCCCTGACCCAAGCCCTGGCCGAACATGGGGCGAGAGTGACTGCCGTTGAGATCGATTCACGGCTCAAGCCGCCCCTACAGGCCATTGCCACCCGCTATTCCACCGTACGCCTTGTTTTTGCCGATTTTCTCGAACTAGACCTCGATGTTCTCCTCGATACGGCTTTCGGCATCGGCGGCATTGGCTCGGTGGTCGCCAATATTCCCTACGCCATCTCTACGCCCATAGTGGAAAGGTTGCTCTCTCGTAAAAACCGATTCCGTCAAATTATCTTGCTCGTACAAGAGGAGTTTGCCCGGCGAATTGTCGCCAAACCGGGGAGTAAAGACTACGGATCGCTCTCGATATTTGTGCAGTATCATGCGGCGGCCGAGATCGCCGGCGTCGTGCCGCGCACGGTTTTCTTTCCGCAACCGGAGGTTAACTCGGCGATTCTGAGGATCGTGCCGGCTTCACCCAGTACAGTGCCGGTAAATAACGAGGAGCGCTTTTTTGCCATTGTGCACGCCGCTTTTGGCCAACGCCGCAAAACCCTTTTGAAGGCTCTCCTCGCCGCGGCTCCGCAGATCGGGCTTCCAAACGATCGTACACGCGTGGCCGCATGGCTTTCTGCGGTCAACATCGCACCGGAGAGGCGTGGCGAAACGCTCTCCCTTGAAGAGTTTGCTCGTCTCGCCAACACCCCTCCGGAGCCGTCTAACTCTCCTGAAGCTCTTTGAGGTAGGCAATGGTGGCCTCGATGGAGCGCGCACCGAGGTCGCCCTCTCCATGCTTGCGGATACTTACCGTTTGGGCCTCCACATCCCTGTCGCCGCAGATAAGCATAATGGGCACCTTCTGTACCTCGGCATCGCGAATGCGCTTGCCCATCTTCTCGTTGCGACCGTCTATCTCAACGCGAAAGCCTGCTTCTTGAAGGCGGGTGCGAACGCGGTGTGCATACTCCAAATGCCTATCGGCAATGGGAATAATAGCGACTTGCTGCGGGGCCAGCCAGAAGGGGAAGGCACCGGCGTAGTGCTCCAGCAGCAGCCCCACCATACGCTCTAAGGAGCCGAACGGCGCACGATGGATCATGATGGGCCGATGCCGTTGACCGTCCTCGCCCACATATTCCAGTTCGAAGCGCTCCGGCAGGTTATAATCCACCTGCACCGTGCCCATCTGCCATTCACGGCGTAGGGCATCGCGCACCATGAGGTCGAGTTTCGGGCCGTAGAAGGCAGCGTCTCCTTCGGCGATCTCATAATCCATGCCGAGGTCTTGCACCGCCTCGATGATGGCGCGTTGGGCAGCCTCCCAATTCTCATCGGAGCCGATGTACTTGTCGTCTTTAGGGTCGCGCACGCCGATTCGCACGCGATACTCTTCCAGCCCCAGTCGGCGCAGCGTGTAGAGCATGAGGTCTACCACGCCCTTAAACTCTTCCTTGAGCTGCTCCGGGGTGACGAAGAGATGGCTGTCGTCCTGCGTGAAGCCACGCACGCGCAACAGGCCGGTTAGCTCCCCGCTCTGCTCGTAGCGATAGACGGTTCCGAACTCGGCGAGGCGAAGGGGCAGATCGCGATAGGAGCGCAGCTCAGAGGCGTAGATCATGATGTGATGCGGGCAGTTCATCGGCTTGAGAACATAGGTCTCATCCTCCTCTTCTCCGCGCATCAAAGGAAACATTTTGGAGCTGTAGGTCTGGAGGTGACCGCTCCGCTCGTACAGGCGTGCGTTGCCGATATGGGGGGTCACCACCGGCAAATAGCCCCTCCGCGTCTGTTCGGCCTTCATGAACTCCATAAGCGTTTCTCGAAGAACAGCACCTTTCGGAAGCCACAAAGGCAACCCCGGCCCCACCTCATGCGAGAACATAAAGAGGCCTAGTTCTCTGCCCAAAACGCGATGGTCTCGTTTCTTGGCCTCCTCCAACCGATATAGGTAGTCCTTTAACTCCTCTTCGGTCGGCCAGATCGTGCCGTAGATGCGGGTAAGCATCTTGTTCTTTTCGTTGCCACGCCAGTAAGCCCCCGCTGTATGTAGGAGCTTGAAGTGCTTTAATTTCCCCGTCGATTCCACGTGAGGCCCGCGACAGAGGTCTATCCAATCTCCTTGACGGTAGAACGATATCTCCTCGTTTTCTGGGATGTCGCGGATCAGCTCTAGCTTATAGGGTTGATCGAGCCGCTTTTCAAGCTCTATAGCCTCCTCGCGAGGAAGCACCTCGCGTTGGATGGGGAGATCGCGTGCGGCAATTTCCCGCATCTTTTCTTCGATCCGCTCCAAATCCTCTTCTCGAATAGGGCGGGGCAGCTCAAAATCGTAATAGAATCCATCCTCAATAGGCGGACCGATAGCATATTTCACACCCGGAAACAGCTCCCCTACCGCCTGGGCCATGAGGTGAGCCGCGCTATGCCGTAAGCGATAAAGATCGTCATATTTCGTCTCGTCTTTCATACTCATTCCTCCTCAACGACGATGCAAGGTAGAGAAACGAAAAACCGCTCCCGAAAGTTTTCGGAAGCGGCGCGTTTGCTAAAGAGTAGAGCCTTCCTAAGAGGCAAAGCCCTTCCTCCGGCGACGCAAAATCGCGCCGCCGTGCCTAGTGCTAACAAGTTCTGGCTTCGCCTCCGAAATCATCGAACTTCCTCCCATAAGACCGTTCTTTGAGTAATCCATTATACCCCATCCCATCCGCAAAAAAACTATGTTAAAACTGCTAGGGGTTTGTGGAATAAGAAAGACGTGGGCGGGCTGAAAACCTTCTCCACCTTCAAAAGCCGGCCTTAAAAGCTGCGGCAGGATGCCGCCATCTAACCCATCAGGGAGGAATTGACACGACAAAATGTTGAATCTCAACACCAATGTAACGGCGCTTAACGCCCTTTACAACCTAAACCAAGTCTCCGATGCCGTCGCCAGCAGCATCCAAAAGCTCTCTAGCGGACTGCGCATCAACTCCGCCGCCGATGACCCCGCAGGCCTTATCATCTCCGAAAACCTGCGCGCTCAAGTCACCGGTCTCAACCAAGCCATCGCCAACGGGCAAGACGCTACCAACCTCATCAAAACCGCCGACGGCGCCCTCTCCGAGGTCAGCGACCTCCTCAATAACATCCGACAACTCGCCGTCCATGCCGCCAACACCGGCGTCAACGACATCACCGCCGTCGAGGCCGACCAAACCCAAATCAACTCCGCCGTCCAGTCCATCGAGCGTATCGCCGAACAGACCCAGTTTG
>NZ_DATGKU010000093.1:0-4701 GCF_035294505.1 Chthonomonas sp.
GGGGAACAGCAGCTATGAGGGGCGCTACATTTTTGCCGGTCAGCGCACGAAAACGGCGCCTCTCGCGCAAACCCCTTCGGGGTTTGTATATTCCGGCGGCTCGGCAGCCACCGGAGATGGGGACATTAGCCTCGATGTCAACGTGGGGGAATCGGTGACGATCAACGTTACCGGTGACCAGGTGTTTATGCCGATTCTGAATACTCTGAGTTCGCTGCAAAACGACATCGCAAACGGGCAGCTCTCCACCATCTCCAACGTGGATGTGGCCAACATAGATACGCAGTTGGGCAATCTGCTGAGCGTGCGCGCGGGTGTCGGCGCCAAGATAGACATGCTGAACGGAGAAAAACTGCGAAACTCACAGGTCTCTATCGGCAATACCAGCCTGCTCGCCCAAGTGCAGGACACCGATATGGCTCAGGGTATGGTAGACCTGCAGACCGCCCAAACGGCCTATCAGGCGGCATTAATGGCCACAGCCCATGCCTACCAATATAGCCTGCTGGATTTTCTCAGGTAGGCCTAAGAACCTTATTCTAAAATGAAAGTGAAAAAGATGGTTATGGTACTCGACAAACAGGTTAATAATGGTGAAATATACGGCGTTTCAATGGAGGGGCAAGAGGTCGCTCAAGAGACATGCACAACGGGCATAGCTCCTGCTACCTTTCGAGTCGAGACGACACGCTTCGGCACGTTGGAGGTTGCATCCGATCTGGTGCTCACCTTTCCTGAGGGGCTTATCGGTTTCGAGATGTTCACACGGTATACGGTGGTCTGCACGGACGATCAAGGTGCGTTACGATGGCTACAGTCGCTGGACGAGCCTGCCCTTGCCTTCCCCATTATCCAGCCGGGAATCTTTCGGCCGGACTACACGCCTACGATCTCCGATCAAGACGCCCGCTTCTTAGGGCTTACACCGGAGATACCGGCGCTTGTTTTTGCAGTGGTGACGGTTCCACCAGGGCGTCCTCGTGAGATGACGGCCAATCTGCTCGGCCCTCTGGTTATCAACCCATTAACGCGCGTGGGCAAGCAGGTGATCGTGCAGGATGAGCGTTATAGCACAAAGCACTCTATTATGGAGGAGATTCTGCAAAATCTCACCGGCGCCGAAAAGCCTGTTGGTGCGGTGCCCAGCCCTACCAAATCGCGCAAAAGGAGCCAGCGCATCGCTTAAACGCGCTTGTGCCCTCGTATAGATTGACCACAAAAGTTCTGGGGGCTAGAGAGGGGGTCTTTACTGTGTTCCGCCCTCTTCTCTAGCCCCTCCTCTTTTGTCTCCGATAGCCCCAAAACGACGAGAGGCGTTTCCAACAAAAAGAACGAACCTCTTCTCCCCGACGTACCGAAAGGGTAGAACCCAGCAGCTTCTTCAGAGAAGGAGAAGCCTCTCTGCGTTAACAACGTTGCGAAGGAGCCATGGCTATGTCGGAAACCATTGAAGTGATCAACCCCTATACGGGGGCGTGTGTGGGGAGGGTGCCACGCGGGGGAGCCGCCGAGATAGATGCGGCGGTGCGTCGTGCGAAGGAGACCTTGCCGACGATGCGCCAGATGCCGTTGCATCGTCGCGCTGCCATTCTCAAGAAAACGGCGCAGTTGCTACAAGAACGCGCAGAGGCCTTCGCTCGGCTCATCACCCAAGAATCGGGAAAAACCATTCGCGAGACGCGAGCCGAGGTGGCAAGAGCGGCGGCCATCTTTGAATATGCCGCAGAGGAGGCCCGCCGTCTTCATGGAGAGACTCTGCCTTTTGACGCTTTCCCAAATGGAGAAAACCACATAGGTTTCTATCTTCGTGAGCCGGTGGGCCTTGTTGGCGCCATTACGCCATGGAACGTGCCCCTTGCCTTGGCAGCCCATAAGATCGCGCCGGCCCTGGCTGCGGGGAACTGCGTGGTGTTAAAGCCTGCAGAACAGACCCCTCTCAACGCGCTGCGTCTGGCGGAGGTTCTGCGGGAGGCAGGGCTTCCTGAGGGCGCTTTGGAGGTGGTAACCGGCTATGGTGAAGAGGCCGGCGACGCTTTGGTAGCACATCCGGACGTCGGTTTTCTTACCTTCACCGGCAGTCGTGAAGTGGGGATGGGCTTGCCTGCACGGGCCGGGTATAAGCGTGTGGCCTTAGAGCTAGGCGGCAATAGCCCGGTGATCATAACCCAAAGCGCCGATGTCGACCGGGCTGCAGAGGCCATTGTGCGTGGCGGCTATGCGGTGGCGGGTCAGTTGTGCATCTCGGTTCAACGGATTTTGGTGCATCGTAGTGTCCGCGATGTGCTGCTCGAAAAGCTCATCGCTCGCATTCGGCAGCTTCGGTTGGGCGATCCGCTTGATGAGGCAACCGATGTGGGCGTGCTTATCTCTAAAGAGGCGTGCGATCGCGTGGAGAAAGCGGTGCAGGAGGCTATGCAGGCCGGGGCTAAAGCTGCAATCGGGGGCAAACGCATTGGCCCTACCGCTTTCGAACCGACCCTCCTCACCGATGTTCGGCAAGACATGCCGATTGCTATCAACGAGGCCTTTGCCCCGCTTACGCTCCTCATCGAGTTCGACACGTTAGCCGAGGCCATTGCCATGGCCAATGCAACGCCTTACGGCCTGAATGCCGGCATCTATACGCGAGATATTGAGGAAGCCCTAAGCGCTGCAAACGCGATTGTAGCCGGTTCGGTGATGATCAACGAGGTGCCCACTTTTCGTTCCGATCTCATGCCTTATGGCGGTCGTAAGCAGAGCGGGTTAGGGCGTGAAGGGGTGCGTTTCGCCATGGAAGAGATGACGGAGACAAAGGTGGTCTGTATCCAAAGGCTTATCTAGAAGCGGACTCCTGATGGGGAGAAGCCTAGGGGGCGGAAGTGGCGCCTGCCATAACACCCTGCTTGTGAGGTAAGATTCTAAAAGGCAGTGGTTCGAAATCGTCACTTTGGGCTGCCATGTGAACAGGCTCGTAGAAACCGTTGAAGGAGCCGTAGAGCGAAGGAGGGCTAAGGATGATCACGAAACAGCAGCTTATGGAGGCACGACGGCAAGCCCTTGAGTACCTTTCTCGCGCCGGTATCGTTCTCACCCCGGAGGAACAGGAGCGCATTGAGGTAGCCGATTTTGGGCTAAGCGACCTCGAGCATACTGGCCTCGAACTGATTACCTATGTAAACACCTCGCGTTGCTGCGCAAAGGAGTTGGTACTATTTCCGCATCAAACGTGCCCCGAGCATCGTCATCCGCCGGTCGGAAGCGATCCGGGAAAGGAGGAGACGTTCCGCTGTCGGTGGGGCGAAGTCTATCTCTACGTTCCCGGTGAACCCACTCCACAACCTCGCGCCGTGCCGCCAAAGGGCCGAGAGCCTCACTACACCGTTTGGCATGAGATCGTGCTGCGCCCCGGTGAGCAGTACACCATTCCTCCCAACACTTTGCACTGGTTTCAGGCCGGTGAGGAGGGAGCGGTTGTCAGTGAGTTCTCGACGACGAGCCGAGATGAGTTCGATATTTTTACCGACCCGCAGGTCGAGCGAATGACACGTGTGGTCTAGGCGAGGGTGAGCATCTTCGATGAGAGGAGATAGAGCTATTTTTTTGTTGCGGCAAGGGCGTCTCGTATGTCTGTTTTTAGGCCTTGTGCTGGCGCCTATGGGAGCGTTCTGTCAGGTAAGTCCCTCGCGGACGCAGCCCTCGGTGCCTCATGCCGGCACTTCGACGTCTCTACAAGAGAGCTTTCAACATGCGGTTACGCTCTTCAATTCCGGTAAGCTCGACGATGCGGAGGCGATTTTTCGCCGTCTTAATGCCTCCGACCCTAACAACGTGAGCGTTCTCACCTATTTGGGGCTGATTGCCCTTCGCCGACGGGACTATGCAGATGCCCTCGAGCCTCTCAAAAGGGCAGCGCAACTTCAGCCTAACCAACCCGAAACCCATATCAACCTCGGAAACGCCTACGATGGTTTGAAACGCTATGCCGATGCCATCGGCGAATTTCAGCGCGCTGTTGCCCTCGATCCGAAATCTGTGAGCGCCTACTACGATCTCGGCAGCGTCTACTTTGAGATAAAGGAGTATGCCAAGGCGGTAGATGCCTACCGCCATGCGGCTATCCTAGACCCAAACGATCCTGAAGTTCAAAACAACTATGGTGTCGCTCTGGAGGCGGCGGGAAATCTCTCTGGGGCCGTTCAGGCTTACACACGGGCGCACCGGCGCGACCCCCATAATGCCACTTATGCCCTCAATCTCGGTCTGGCGTTGCAGAAAATGGCCCGTAAGGCGCAGGCAGCCCATAATCTAGACCGTGCCGGTGACCTATGGAGGCAGGCACGCATTGCCTTTGCCGATGCGGTAGCACAAGAACCCAACGATTATGCTCTGCGGGAAACCTATGCCGAAGCCTTAGATGAGATGGGGGAGTACGCATTGGCTATCCCTCAGTACCAGAAGGCGTTGGCTTTGAAGCCCGAATCGTTTCGCACCTATCTCCACTACGGCATCACTTTGGTGCACCTCGGTCGCTATGCGCAAGCGGCACCTGTGCTGCAACATGCTTTAAGCCTTCATCCTGATGATCTGCAAACGCTGCGGCTCGTTGGGTTTGTTGAATATAAAATTGGGAACTACTCGGCAGCGGCACATGCCTATCAACGCCTTACAGAGCTTGATCCGCACGATTTGGCGGCTTGGAATAATCTTGGAGCTGCCCTA
>NZ_DATGKU010000094.1:0-85536 GCF_035294505.1 Chthonomonas sp.
GGTCACGACATCGAAGAAGGGGTCTATGAAAGCCGTATTGGGGTCGGGCAGAAGCAGCATGTCCGACTCGTCAATGGTTTTAAAGCCCCGAATGGAGGAGCCATCGAAAGCGAGGCCCTCTGAAAACACCTCCTCGGTGAAAGCCGTAGCAGGGATGGAGAAGTGCTGTTGCTGCCCGAACAGGTCGGTGAAACGGACATCCACAACGCGCACTTCGCGCTCCCGTGCGAACTCGATTACCTCTTTGGGTGTTGTCATTTAGCGTTCTCCTTAAGAGTGGTAGATGGTTTTTATGGAACACAGAGCGATGCAGCAGAATTGTGATGGTTCATGAATAGTTACGCTGAAACTAGGAAAGACCGTGCGCGATGGTCGCAAGTTCTTTTGGAAGCGATCTCTTGCAAAAGGCATAGCAAGGCCGTTTGCAATGACATCGCTTAAGGAGGAGTGCCGTATGAGGAAACAGCATCAACGGCCCGACCACATCAAAGGGGTCTTTCCAAAAACAGTCGCACCGTTGCGCCTGCTTACGCCGAGGTAAAAATCACAAGCTACGCTGCTGTTCGCTTACCAATGAAAAGTATAGCATCTTTTTGAAAAAGTTGTCAACCACGCATTTCGTTGTGTGCCCCCTCTCCACCGATAGAGAGACGGGTATAATGGTAAACTGTACAGCGGAAGGTGTGTGCAAGCTTCATGAGAAGCATCGAAACAGGTTTTTCCCTGAGACGTTTGAGGTCGGTGTTTATGCCTACGCTGCACAAAGGAGGAGAGAGGGAATGGGCTTCCAACGCGTTTGTCGAACGCTGATCGCTTTTTTGCTATGCTCCTCGCTCGCCTTTGCGCAGGCACCTAGCTCCCAACAAACCCCTCCTCCTCCGCCCATGTTCACTCCGCAGGAGTGCGCCCAGATCGTTGCCTATTGGCAGGCGCCCGGACGGCTGGCTTACAGCTTACCCTCCGATTCGCTAAAACACGGGCCGTGGCAGGTGCGCCTCACACCGGATGGGTCGAAGTGGCTTTTGAGTTACCAGATCGCCATCGGTGCCGCCGCAGCCCCTCCCACGCAACAGCCGACCCAGGCGCAGTCGCCCTATGCGAGTTGGAAAGCGTGGGTGCAGGCCAAGATCGCTTGGGATCGTTACCAAGCTCAGAAAGCGGCCGATGCGGCCAACGCCGCCCTTGGCTACTCCGTTCCAAAGCGAACGGCTCCACCCCCTTTCCCAGGCCCTATTCCTCCTGATCTGCTCGCCGCCTGCGGCGATCCTCCGCCCTTTGCCAACGCGGTAACGCCGCTTCAAACCACCGTCATCTTCGACGATGGCGTCTCTTTTACCTATCAAGACAACATAGATATGCCCCCCGCCTATGCCTACTATCGCTTCCCACAAGGCACCGATACGGCAGGCATTTCGCTGAAGGCCATGCCTCCGCAGGAGTTGCAAGCGCTTTTCGATGCCGCCCATCTCACCCCAGAACAGGCTCATGTGTTGGCCGCCGTCTCTCCATTAGAGGGTGGGTTCGATGCCGTCAACACCTACGACACAGGCTATGTGTCCGTCGGCTTTCTTCAGTTCATCACCGCCGCCAACGGAAAAGGCGACCTCATTCCTGTGCTTCAGAGAGAAAAGAGTGAAAACCCAAGCGCTTTTCAGAACGATTTTCATCGCTTTGGGGTAGATGTTACTCCGGATGGCACGCTCGATGTGGTTGACCCCGATACCGGAGCGGAGCTGGTAGGAGCCGATGCCGTCATGAAGGTTATCGCGGACAGACGACTCACCGCCGTGTTCCAGCGTGCCGGGCGCCTTAGCACCCCGTTTCGGGTCGCCCAGATCGAAACCGCCATCGCCAACTATTGGCCCGCCAATTTCCCGGTGACCGTGCAGGTTAACGGTCAGACCCTCACCGGCAAAGTCTCAGATGTTATCCACTCTGAGGCCGGTCTTGCTACCCTGTTCGATAGACAGGTGAATCGCGGAAACATCAATCCCTTCCCTGCAGTGCTTGCCCAGGTAATGCAGGAGCATAACCTATCCAACATCGCCGATGCAGCTCCCTATGAACAGGAGATCGTGGCCAAGTGCCGCTATCGCTCGGATTTTCTCAAAAACCCTCATCTCTCCCAACCGCCTCCATTACCAAACGCAACAACCGACCCAACGGGGAAATAGACCCACTCTCCCCTCTGTGCTGGAGATGTCGTAAAGGAACTAAATATGGGGGTGGAGCGTTCTCTAGAGTAGAAATATCATTAGTGAGCAATATGTTTCAATGCGTTGACTCCTTCTCTCAAGAGAAGGTATACTCCGCCGCAGGTTTGTGAAAAAGCACACAAACTTAGGGGCATAAAGCGCGTTTCGGAAGAAGGGACGTCGGTTAAAATAGTTATGTCGAGCGTTGCCCGCAAAAAACCGCTGGTTACCGGCGAAAAATCCCGCTATGTGCAGGCGATGTTCGCCACAATCGCCCCACGCTACGACCGGCTTAACTCCATTCTCAGCTTCCACCGGCACCACGCTTGGCGATGGCGGGCAGTGCGTTTGGCAAATGTGAGGGCCGGTGAGCGCTGTCTCGATGTGTGTACGGGCACGGGAGATTTCGCTCTGGCTTTGGCGCGCGCCGTGGGGGAGCAGGGAACGGTGTTGGGTGCCGATTTCTGTGTTCCGATGTTGCAGATCGCTCTTCAGAAGATACGTAACGGGGCCTATAAGCAGATCAAAATGGCCGTGGCCGATGCGCAGAACCTGCCCTATCCCAACGCCTCCTTCGACGTGGTGACGGTGGGTTTTGGAGTGCGGAACGTGGCCTGTTTGGAGAGGGCCCTGGCGGAGATGGTGCGCGTCGCGCGCCCGGGGGGGAGGGTGGTGATTTTGGAGTTCACGCGGCCTCGTCCATGTCTCCTACGCCCTCTGCTCGATCTCTATCTATTCAAAATTCTGCCCCGTATCGGTGGCTGGCTCAGCCGAAAAGAGGCCTATACTTATCTGCCCGAATCGATCGCACAGTTCGTTTCTCGCGAGGAGCTGGCGGAGGCCATGAAACGGGCAGGACTGACCCAAATTACCGTCTATGACCTAAATTTTGGCACGGTTTGCATCCATATAGGGGTTCGGCCGGCCTATACCGGGGAGGTTTTACAATGAACGTTGTCCCCATTTCAACAACAAAATCGAGTGGCATTGTTGCCACGGCAGCCTTTCTTCAGCCTGTAAGGGCCGACCTCCAAGCGGTGGAAGCGCGGATGCAAGCGGAGCTAGGCTCCGACGTGCGCACCATCTCTGCGCTGTCACGCCACCTGCTGGAAGCGGGAGGTAAGCGTCTGCGACCCGCCATGGTCGCTTTGGCGGCGCGGGCTGTGAACCCCAATGCAGACCCCACGCGTGTAGCCACCGTTGGTGCGGCGATGGAGTTTGTCCACATGGCCACCTTGGTACACGACGATGTGGTAGACAATACCGCCATACGTCGAGGGCGCCCTACCGCTAACGCCGTCTATGGAAACGGCGTTGCGGTGCTCAGTGGGGACTACATTCTCGCCCGTTCAATGCGCCTGTTAGCGCTCGATGGAGACCTGCGCATCATTCGTACCGTTTCAGAAGTGACGATCGATATGAGTGAGGGCGAGGTGATGGAGATCGTGGCGACAGGGCGCATAGACCTGCCGATACCGGAGTATTTCGAGATTTTGCGTAAAAAGACTGCCGTCTTTGTGGAGGGATGTTGCCGTTGCGGAGCCATTTTAGGCGGTGCTGACGAAACGCAGGAGGAGGCCCTCGCCGAATACGGCTTTCGCATAGGAATGGCCTTTCAAATTGTGGACGATCTGTTGGACTACGTGGGAGACCCCGCCATCACCGGCAAGCCGCGCGGCAGCGATCTGCGTGATGGTCGCGCCACTCTGCCCCTCCTACTCGCGCTTGAGGAGATTCCCGCCGAAAGAAAAACGATGCTTTTAGATGCATTTGGCAATCCGAACCTGGGCGAGGAGGCCGTAGATGCCGTCTGCAACCTGCTCGAAAGTGCAGGTGCCTTCGAGAAAACGCAAACGCTGGCACAGGCCCATGTGGAGTGCGCAAAACAATCGCTGGCCCTGCTCCCTGAAACCCCGTCGCGTGCAAGCCTTGAGCTGCTGGCTGCCTATATTGCCGAACGAAACTATTGACAGGAGGGTGCAATGACAACAGACATAGTGCCTCAAAAACCTGCTCCGTTTCGCGTCTATTGGCAGGCGCTTCGAGCCTATTCCTTTCCTGCCAGCATCGTGCCTATTCTGTTGGGCACGGTGTTAGCCGTGCAGCAAACCCATCGGTTTCATCTGATCGCGTTTCTACTCACCTTTTTGGGAGGCGTGCTCGCTCATGCTGCTGCCAACGTCTATAACGACTACTATGACTACAAAAACCATGTGGATGTACGTCCCGAACACGGCAGTGGCGTGCTGACGCAACGCTTGCTAGGTGCGAAACAGATGTTTGAGTTCGGTACCCTGCTATCGGTGGCAGCGCTGGCCTGCGGCTTGTTGCTTCTTCTCATGCTCGGCTCCTCTGCCCCGACGGGGTACATTGTGGGGCTTGTGGTCGTCGGTGCCCTTACCGCATTGCTCTACTCCATAACCCTAAAACGCTATGCCCTTGGCGATCTGCTGATTGTGTTGACCTTCGGTTTCGGCTTCTCCTTAGGCGCCTATCTCACCCAAATGGCTCCGCTAGAGCCTGCCTGGGTAGGGCGTGTGCTGTTGTTGAGCCTACCCATTGCCTCCCTTGTAGACGCCATTCTCCATGCCAACAATCTTCGAGATCGTTCGGATGATCGGGCTGCAGGCGTGTACACCTTAGCGAACTTACTGCCTCTGGCGTGGGGAAAGGCGATTTTGATGGGCCTTCTCTTTTTCCCGCTTCTCTTCGTTGTCGTTGGCGTGCTGTGGCATCTATTGCCTTCATTCACTTTGCTAACGCTATTGGCACTGCCGGCCATCGTGAAGGCCTATCGCGCCATCAGTGTCGTAGGAACCGCTCAAGCCCATCTGCTTTTTGGTCTGCTTTACGATCTGTCGTTGTTGCTGCCGCTGCTCGTGGCGCGATAGCTTGCAGGAAAACGGTCTGTTCAGAAGGCGGCGGCTCGGTGTCGCCTCACAACAAAGACAACCATCCCCGATAGAAAAGTAAGGGTTGCCACGACGCCGATAGCCCAAGCGTAGCCAAGGAGGTCTGCCAAGATGCCGGCCAGTAGGGCGCCGATGGCATACCCCATATCACGCCAAAAACGGTAGACGCTTAGCGCACGCGCCCTCCATTGAGGGGCTACACTATCGCTGACGGCGGCAATGAGGGTTGGATAGACCATCGCCGTTCCCAAACCAAGCAGCACACTGCCGAACAACCAACCGCTGAAACGGTGGGCCATCAGGATAAGGGCTAGAGCGAACGCTTGGAGCACCAGGCCTGGAACAATGAGACCCTTGCGCCCGATCCGATCGGAGAGCGGGCCGGTCACTATCTGCATAATCCCCCATATGGCAGGGTAGACGAACTTCAAGAGGCCTATCCGCTCCACCGATAAACCGTAGGCACTGAAAAAAAGAGGGAGGATTCCCCAAGACATCCCGTCATTGAGGTTATTGACAAGACCGGCCTGGCAGACGGCGAACAGAGATCGATCTCTCCAACTCGTTCGCAGAAACACCTCTCGAAAAGAGAGTTTCTCGCTCTGTTGGCTGGATGAACGCTGTGCGGCCTCTACAGCGACATGTTGCTGGGTCTCTCGTACAAAAAGCCAGGAGAGAAGCAGACCACACAGCACATAACCGATGCCCAGATAGAACGGTTTTGGGCGAAGGCCGTAGCAGCTTGCCAAATAGCCGGTTACGAATGCGGTGAGGCCAACCATGAAGTAACCTGCAAACTCGTTCAGCCCTATTGCAAGACCGCGCCGGCGCGGGCCTACAAGGTCTATCTTCATGTTGACGGTCATAGACCAAGCAAGCCCCTGATTCACCCCCAGTAGCATGTTGGCAACGTTGATCCAGTACCAGCTTTTAGACCACATGAGAAGAAAGGGTATGGGAAGCCCGAAGAGCCAACCTAATACCAGAATACGCTTGCGCCCAAATCTATCTGCGAGAGCACCGGAAAAGAGGTTAACAAAGGCCTTCACGACGCCAAAACTCACGATAAAGCTTACCATGATGGCGTCGGAATGGAGATGAAATAGCGAGATGCCTATAAGAGGCAGCACCGTTCGCTCAAGCCCTACCATGCCTCCAACAAAGGCGTTAATGACGATCAACAGGGCAAACTGAGCCAAATTGGCCTGAATGCCAAGTCGAGGTTCTGCGTTGTGGCGTTCACCAAAGACGTTAATGAACGGCACAGCGATTTGCCCCTGCCTCTAATTCGGTAACGGGCTTTGCGAGTGTCTCTAGGCTACCGCTTTCGTTGATGTGAATGATTTCAAGATAGTTTGGAGGCGTAGGTGGAATGCGTGCGAGAATAGTTTGCACAAACACCTCCTTATCGCTCTCTTGTAACAGCGGAGTCGTCTGGTATATTTCGCCCAAAGTTCTCACAAGGGGGCGACCATCGAAGGGAGTCGGAGAATCGGTGTGCCCTGGAAGAATAAGGGTAGAAGGTGGAAGCGATTGCAATCGCAAAAGGCTATCGTAGAGCCGTTCGGCCCGTCTTCGGGCCGCTTCGGGATCGGTATGAAGGTCAGGCCTACCCACCGCGTCTAAAAAGAGCGTGTCGCCGGTAAATAGGGCCTTATCATTGAGGAGATAGCAACTGCTCTCCTCGGTATGTCCCGGCGTATGACATACGATGAGACGGGCGCGGCCGATGTCTATACTATCTCCATCCTCAAGAGGTGTAAAGGCATAGTGAACGCGGTTCTGCGCCGGCAAATAGAGGGTTGCCCCCGTTTGGCGTGTCAAGCTCAAAGCACGTGAAATATGGTCGGCATGGACATGGGTATCTATCACCGCCCGGATTTCCCAACCACGTTGCTGTGCGAGGGATTGATAGACTTCTGCTTCAACAGAGGCATCAATAACGGCAGATTCTTTGTCCGACCCTATCATATAGGAGAGGCAGCCCTTGCCGGTTCGGCGCACCTGCAGTATCTCCACGCCCGCTTCAAAAGGAACGTCTGCGACGTTGTAGGCTAAACTCCACGCCTGCATTCCCCCCTCAAGCACGTAGGCCTCGATACCTTGTCGGATTAAAAGCTCTGCGGCGATGGCGGCGGTCACCCCCATGTTACAGACGAAGACCACCGGAGCATCCGACGGAAGATTCAGATCGGCCAGAGCGGAGGGATCGCGGTTTGCTACCGCATCGTAGATGTCTACATGTAGACTGCCTGGAATATACCATTCTTTCCGATCTTTCGTACGACGAATGTCTACCACAGTTACAGGTCGTCCCTCTTCTAACCATCTTCGCAGTGTCTCTACAGAAATTGTGCTCATCGCTTATCTCCTCCAACTTCTACGGGCAAGCCCTCGTCCCGCCAATCCGGCAATCCCTCCAGCAGCCTTAAAGCCTTAAAACCGTGCTGTTGGAGCAGGGCGACCGCCTCGTCGGCGAAGACACAATAAGGCCCTCGACAGTAGGCAACGATCTCCTGGTCGCGTGGCAGCTCTTGTAAACGCCTTTCCAACTCCTCTAAGGGGATGGCTTGTGCGGCAGGAATGTGCCCCTGGAGATACTCATCATAGGGGCGCACATCAATTACGATGACACTGCCTTCTGCCAGTCTCTCCTTCAGCTCCTGCAACGTTATCGCCTGTAGGCTGTCCCGATTGTTAAAATAGCTTGCGACCACCTGCTGTATCTCTGCGAGGCGGGTTTCCCCGAAGGTACGTATGGATCGCCATAAAGAAAAGACGTGGGGATCGGCAAGCCGATAGTAAGCATATAGGCCAGAACGACGTACCTCTACCAAACGCGCTCCACGCAGGATTTGCAGGTGTTGAGACACATTGGCAACCGATAGCTCCATCTCACGAGCCAAATCCTCCACCGTCCGCTCCCCTTGCGCAAGAAGGTCAAGCAACTCAAGACGATGTGGATTGGCTAGGGCGCGGCCAATGCGAGCGAACTGCTCGTAAAGGGCCTCTTTAAGACAGCGTTTTTCGCCTGTTGGCATGGGCGTTGGCTTTCTCCAGAAAGGCTCAATATTCAAGTGTTTTCTATAATACTTGAATACTGGCTCCCTTGTCAAGATAGGCTTTGAGGAGACCGTTTTCGGAAGCAAAAGTGCTATAATCTGAAGGCGGAAAGGTCAGAGCATGTTGGCGAAGCGCATTATTCCCTGCTTAGACGTTAAGGCAGGTCGGGTTGTTAAAGGGGTGAACTTTCTCAACTTGCGTGATGCAGGCGATCCGGTGGAATTGGCGGCGAAATACGATGCCGAAGGCGCCGATGAACTCGTTTTCCTCGACATCACTGCCAGCTATGAACAGCGCGACCTGATTGTGGAGGTCGCCGAGCGTGTGGCCGAACAGGTCTTTATTCCGTTCACGGTGGGGGGCGGTATTCGCAGTGTGGACGATTTTCGGCGAATCCTCTGTGCCGGTGCTGATAAGGTGGCGGTAAATACGGCTGCTGTAAAGCGCCCGGAGATTCTCAGCGAGGCCGCCGAGCGTTTTGGAAGGCAGTGTGTTGTCATCGCGATAGACCCACGTCGGGTGGGTACCTACCCGGATGGACGCCCTCGTTGGGAGGTCTATGTGAACGGAGGGCGTACGCCTACGGGGCTTGATGCCATCGAATGGGCGCAGCAGGCGGAAGCGCTAGGCGCCGGAGAGATTCTGCTTACCAGCATGGACCGCGATGGGACACAGCTCGGCTATGATCTTGAACTGACCCGGGCGGTGGCCGAAAAGGTCGGAATACCGGTGATCGCATCCGGCGGAGCCGGCACGCCCCATCACTGTCTGGAAGCGCTTACGGAAGGCAAAGCCGATGCGGCCCTTATCGCCTCGATGGTTCACGATGGACACTACACCATCGCGCAGATCAAAGCCTATCTTGCCGAGCATGGTGTCTGTGTGCGCTAGTGGCCGCATCACGGATTTTTCGCAAGAACAACCAAACGTTTGAACCACAGGAGTTTTCACGATGCAAGTGCCTCAAAATCTCAAGTTCGATGCCAATGGCCTGATACCCGTGGTCGTGCAGGATGCCGATAGTGGAGAGGTTTTGATGGTCGCCTATATGAATCAGGAGGCCGTCGAACGCACCCTGCAGACAGGAAGGGCCACCTACTGGAGCCGCTCGCGTCAGCAGTTCTGGGTGAAGGGGGAGACCTCCGGCAATGTGCAACGGGTACGGGAGATGCGCGTGGACTGCGATAAGGACTGTCTTTTGATCAAGGTAGAGCAGACGGGGGCTGCTTGTCATGAGGGCTATCGCTCCTGCTTTTTCCGCAAGGTGAGCCAAGACGGCGAGCAGCTTGAAGTCGTTGAGGAACGACTCACCGATCCTTACTAAATAAAAGTACTCGGAGGTTTTCACAACACAAATGACTTTCTCTGTTACCCATTTGGCCCATTCCCTGTTGCCTCTGCTTGTTCTAATGCCTTGTGTCGTTGCCATGGCGCGGGCTGCAGAGACCGCACACTATCGTCCGCCCGCTGTCCCTCTGGTGGTTCATGACCCCTATTTTAGTGTGTGGAGCATGAGCGACCATTTGACGGACGATTGGACTCGTCACTGGACGGGCGCCGTAAACGCGATGTGCGGGCTTATACGCATTGACGGCAAGGTCTATCGTTGGGCCGGTCCGCAGCCGAATCTGCCTCAAACTCCACAGGATGTCGGGTTGGTGCTGCCAGATGGGGCGCATCTTCCTGCCGAGATACCCCCTATGGAGCAGGAGGGCCTCACGATCACGCCTACCCAAACCACCTATCGTTTCTCTGCCGATGGCGTTGTGCTCGATGTGGAGTTTTTAAACCCTCTTTTGCCGGATGACCCTGATGTTCTAGCACAGCCGCTTACCTACCTAACCCTGCGTGTGCATTCGGCAGACCATCGCTCCCATGAAGTGGCCCTTTACTACGACTGTTCAGCGGAATGGGCGGTCAACACACCCGATCAGCTTGTGGTGGGGCAGGTGGAGAGTTTAAATGGCCTTTCTGTGGGACGGTTCGGCACGGAAGCACAGCCCATTCTTGGCGCCGCCGGCGATAACCGTCGCATTGACTGGGGTTATTTTTACCTAGCTGCCGCTTCAAAGGGACAGGTGCACCTGCTTAGCGATCAGGTGGCGCGAGGCGCTTTCGCTGCTGGCGGCTCGCTTTCCGATCAGCCCACCATCACCCAATGGCCACGGGCGGCGAACGACCATTGGCCGGTGCTGGCCGTTACGTTTCCTCCCTTTCATGTTGCTGAGGCGCCGGTTACGCACCAACTCCTTCTGGCATACGACGAGCGCTATAGCATCGAGTTGATGGGGCAGCGCCTACGGCCCTATTGGCGTCGTAACGGGGCGACCATCGCGCAGCTGCTGCAATCCGCCACGGCGGATTTCGCCGATCTGCAAAGGCGATGCCATCGCTTCGATGAGCAGTTTATGGAGGACATGCGCCATGTTGGCGGAGAGCGCTATGAGCGCCTTATGACGTTAGCCTATCCGCAGTGCCTGGCGGCGCACGGCTATGCTGCCGGCCCGAATGGCCAACTCCTGCTCTTTCCGAAAGAGAACTTCAGCAACGGCTGTATTAGCACGGTAGATGTTATCTATCCTTCCGCGCCTCTTTTCCTTCTGCTCAACACCGACCTGCTGAAGGCCTTGTTAACACCGGTAATGGACTATGCAGCCTCGCCACGTTGGAAGTTCCCCTTCGCCCCCCATGATCTCGGCACCTATCCGCTCGCCAACGGCCAGGTATACGGCGGAGGAGAGAAAAGCGAGGTAGACCAGATGCCGGTGGAGGAGAGCGGTAACCTGCTCATTCTTATGGCTGCCGAGGCCAGCATTGACGGCAATGCCCATTTTGCCGAACGCTACTGGCCAGAGCTAGAGAAGTGGGCCAGCTATTTAAAACAGAATGGGCTTGACCCGGCCAACCAGCTCTGCACCGACGACTTTGCCGGCCATCTCGCCCATAACTGCAACCTTTCAATTAAGGCCATTGTGGCCTTAGGCTGTTTCGCAAAACTCTGCCAACTAACGGGGCGTACCGAACAAGCACGAGAGTATGCTCAGCTGGCTCATTCCATGGCGCAGCAGTGGATGCAGATGGCCGACGATGGAGATCATTATCGTCTCGCTTTCGACAAGCCGGGCACTTGGAGCCAAAAGTACAACCTGGTGTGGGATAAAATTCTGCATCTAAACCTTTTCCCTGAAAGCGTTGCCCGTAAGGAAGTGGCCTTCTATCTCACCAAAATGAACCCGTACGGTTTGCCGCTAGACAACCGTGCCACCTACACCAAACTTGACTGGGAGGTTTGGACGGCGACCCTTGCGGAGAGCCGCACCGATTTCGATGTTTTTATGCAGCATATCGAGGCGTTTATGAATGCCACCCCGAATCGGGTACCACTTACCGACTGGTACGACACGATCTCGGCGAAGCAGGTGGGGTTTCAGGCACGTTCCGTGGTTGGCGGAATCGCCATCAAGCTGTTAGCCGATCCTGCCGTATGGCATAAGTGGGCGCAGCGTGCCCATTCGTCAGAGGCAATGCAGGGCGCTCCGCCTGCCGAAACAAAGTAACAAAGTCAACAAACACGCTTCAAAAGCAACCGGAGAGAGAAAGACTTTCTCTCTCCTATTTGTCTTTCGTCCTTTAGAAGAAGGTATTTGCTAGCGCTGTTCAAACCATGCCCAAATAGATCGGTTTCACGCACAGGGGTAGACATAAGGCCTACCCCTACAACATTGGCGCATCTATCGGTCAGCAGTTGGCAACCTCCAAGAGCATTTTGCCCCTGATCTCGCCGAGGTGGTGTCAGAGTGGAAGGCACGAGCTTTAAAGGAATCGTTCAGGCTTGTGGTTTGCGGAAGCAGATGTTTTTGAAACCAGTCGCGGATGGTGAAGATAATCTCCGGATTAAGGATATGGCCGGAGTTTACCTCGATGACACGCAGGTTTTTATCGTTACGAGCAGCGGCGATGAGCGCTTTTGAGGCGGCTGGAGGAATGATCTCGTCGTACTTGGCGGTGAAGATAAGCATGGGACGTGGAGCGATGCGGCCGATATAGTAGATGGGATCGGTGATCTGGGAAACGCTCTGAATAATTTTCATCACCTGGGGGTTAATGGTAATAGGCCAATGCGCCCGCAGGAGGGGGTAGGCGGCGATATGTTCGGCAATCTGCACGAACCCTCCGCCCGGAACGGCCAAACAGAGGGCCGCTACCCTTCTGTCTACACCCCCTAGCACGCTCCCCAACATGGCGCCCATGGAGAAGCCGAGATAGCCGATGCGGTTTTTGGCGATATCGGGGCGGCTTTGCAGATAGTCTATGGCGCGTCGTAGGTCTACCACGGTCTGTACCCAGGCATCGCGTGCGGTGTAGGAGTTGGGCAGGAAAATATCGCCGCTGCGTTCGGGGCGTTTTCGGTCGCCACAATACTGCGCGTCTATAGAGAGGGCTGCGAAGCCGATGCCGTTCAGCATTTCGGCGCTGGCCTTCACGTAGGAGCTATCTTTATTTCCTCCCGAGCCATGCATAACGATGACGGCCGGGTAGGGCGCTTTGCCCTGTTTCGGGAGCGCTAAAATCGCCGTAACGCGCTGATCGTGAATGCTATCGTAGGTCAGCGCATAACGGATACCGGTTGAAGTTGTGTCGAGGGGTTTTAATGTGGGGTGAAGAGGTAAGTTCGTATCGTATTGGTACCAAGCCAGGCGGCATGTCTCGGAGAAGGTAGGAACCGATGAGGAAATGGCGTAGGCATATGAGGTTATGGTCATGGCTAACAGCAAAAGCGCTCCCTGCAGAGCACGTAACATCCTCTTGATCTCTCCATTCAAACAGTGTACAAAGAGTCTACACTTTTCCCTCACTTCGCGTCTATAGGCGAGAGTTTCTCGAAAGAGGCGTGTTCAGAAGCCGTCTCTGCCGAGAACAGAAGTGGGCAGGAAGAGAGCGGTATAGGAACGAAATAGAGTTCAACACAATAAACGGAGTAACGCGAGTGGAGTTTGGACTTAAAGATAAGGTATCCCTTGTGGCAGCGGCCAGTAAGGGGTTGGGGTTTGCATGCGCTTTGGGATTGGCGCGTGAGGGAGCCAAAGTCGCCCTCTTTGCGCGCACGGAGAAGGCGATTCAAGAGGCGGCTCATCGCATTCATGAAGAGACCGGCGCCGAGGTGTTGCCGCTTGTGGCGGATGTAACGAAGCCGGAGGATATCGCCTCTGCGGTATCCCAAACGGTAGCCCGTTTGGGTGCGCTTCATATTCTGGTGCCCAACAGCGGCGGACCGCCGCCGGGAACGTTCGCCTCTTTGGGCGAAGCCGAGTGGCGTGCGGCCATTGAGAGCACGCTGCTTTCTACGGTGCGTCTCATTCGAGAAGCCCTTCCGCATATGCAACAGGCGGGTTGGGGGCGCATTGTGGTTATTACTTCCACCTCAGTACGTCAGCCCATTCCTGGACTCTTGCTCTCCAACACCTTGCGCACCGGAGTGGTAGGGCTGTGTAAAACGCTTGCTCAGGAGCTAGCCCCTTACGGCATTACCGTAAACAACGTAGGGCCGGGCAGTTTCGATACCGATCGGATAAAACTGCTGTTGGAACGACGTGCTCATGAGCGCGGCATCTCGGTGGAAGAGGCGCGTAGACAGATGGAGGCCGCCATCCCGATGGGGCGATTGGGGCGACCGGAAGAGCTGGCCAACATGGTGGTCTTCCTCGCTTCTGATGCGGCCGCTTATGTGACCGGACAGACCATCCTGGTAGATGGGGGGCAAACGGTGGCCCTATGAGCGGCGATAAACTGAGCCGCCGTAGGTTTATGCAAACCGTGGCAGGGGGGCTTCTAACCGGTTTGTCGGTGCCTCCATCTCAAGCCGTTGCTGCGATGCCAAAGGGTCTGTACGTCGAGCACGGAACGCTTATGCGGGCAGGGCACCTCTATCGCGGCATCGGCGCCAACTATTTCGACCTGTTCTATCGGCTGTTGAAGAACCCTGGCGATAGCTCTTCTCTCACAAATCTGCGCCGTTTGGCTCAACACGGCATTCCTTTTGTGCGCTTTATGTGTGGCGGGTTTTGGCCGTCCGAGCAGAGCCTCTATCTTAAGAAGCCAGCTGAATTCTTCGCGAGGCTCGATTGGGTGGTAGATGCAGCCGAACGTTGCGGTATGGGGCTTATCCCCTCCCTCTTTTGGAACGTTTCTACGGTGCCCGACCTTATGGGTGAGCCGATGCAGGCCTACGGCGACCCAAAAAGCCGAACGAACGCTTATATCCGCCGATTCACTCGGCAGGTCGTAACCCGATACCGTAACTCAGAAGCCATTTGGGGCTGGGAGTTCGGCAACGAATATAATCTGGTTGCCGACCTTCCAAACGCCTCGGAGCACCGGCCGCCCGTCGCGCCTAATTTGGGCACACCCGCAAGCCGCTCGGCACGGGATGAGTTGCACTGGAATGATATTCAGGTGGCATTACACGCCTTCGCTACAACGGTGCGCCAATACGACCCTCAGCGTATTCTCCTTACCGGCAACGCCGTTCCACGCCCGTCCGCCTATCACAATCTGCACAATCATACTTGGCAGCTCGATACCGTGGATCAGTTTGAGACCATCCTGCGGCGCGATAACCCCAGCCCTATAGATACCCTCTGCGTTCACCTCTATCCTGATCCAAAAAACATCTATCCGGGTGGAGCGAAGAACCTGCAAGAGATTGTCGGCTTACTAAGAGAGGTTGCTAAAAAGACGGGGAAGCCCCTCGTTATTGAGGAGTTTGGAGTGAGTCGCCAGGAGGGAACCTTGGATCAACAGCGTGCCCGGTTTCAAGAGTTTCTCGATGCCTTTTCGCGCTATGACGTTCCCTTAGCAGCATTTTGGGTTTTTGATTTTGCGGCTCAGGACGCCGATTGGAATGTAACATTCGATAACGATCGCGCTTTTATGCTGCAGATGGTGGCCGAGACGAATCGAACGTGGACAACGAGCGTCCCTCGCTCGTAAACGACCGCGCGTCTCACAGAAGTATCATAGTGTTCTAACACAGAAGGGGCGCACGTTCGTGCACCCCTGCAATTTTTGGAGCCAAAGAGCCACTAAGAGGGCGACCTAAATTAGGCCAGCGCCTCGTCTATAGCTTTCAGGATGTCGGGGCTGAGCTTCACCCCGGCGGCGCCTGCGTTCTCTTCCACCTGTTCTGGACGGGAGGCGCCGATAATGACACTGGCAACGTTTGAAAGCCGCAGACACCATGCTAAAGCCAGTTGCGCCATCGTAAGCCCTGCCTGCTTTGCGATGGGTTCCAGTCGCTGCACCTTCTCTAACACGGTGTCATCAAGCCGGCCCTGGTTCAGGAACATGTTCTGGCGTGGGTCGGCGGCGCGGCTTCCTTCCGGCGGAGGCTGCCCGGGCTTGTATTTGCCCGTTAATATTCCCTGCGCCAGCGGGGAGAACACGATCTGACCTATGCCTTCTCGCTCGCACACAGGGATAACGTCTTTTTCAATGCCCCGTCCTAACATGTTGTAGTAGGGTTGGCTAGAGATAAACCGATCCATATTGTGAGCTTCCTGGAACTTCACAGCATCCGCTATTTGGTAGGCGCTCCACTGGCTAAAGCCGATGTAGAGCACTTTCCCTTGGGTAATGAGGTCATCGAGGGCGCGCAAAGTCTCTTCGAGGGGCGTATTGGGGTCGTAGCGATGGCACTGGTAGAGGTCAATATAGTCCACACCGAGCCGTTTGAGGCTGGCATGGCACTGCTCCATGATATGCTTGCGAGAGAGTCCGCTGTTGTTAGGCATAGGGCCATCGCTCATAGGGAAGAACACTTTGGTGGCGATGACATAGGTGTCTCGTGGGTATTTGCGCAGCGCCCGCCCGACAACCTCCTCGCTTCGACCGCGTGCATAGACATTGGCCGTATCGAAGAAGTTGATGCCTAGCTCGTAGGCTTTATCAATGCATCGCTCCGCGCGCTCATCCTCCACGGCGTTGCCATAGGTGAGCCAGCTGCCCAAGCAGATTTCAGAGACCATTAGCCCGCTGTTGCCAAGTCGGCGATAGTGCATCTCACGTTTTGTTTCTGAAGCCATGCAGTAAAGTCCCCCTGGTAAACATGAAATTGTGGTCGGCACATGAGCAGTTGTGCCGCAGAATAGAAGGCAAGAGAGTTACGCCTGAGAGGGGGCAGAAGTTTCCGTTAGGGAAGCTAGTCGTCTCTCGGCAAGTGTATTGAGCGCCTAGCTCTACGTCCGTCTTTTGAGAGGGGTATAATTAGGGGGCAGTGGTACACTGCCCCCTAGACACTCACACCTCTAAGTTTGCGAATCGGTCGGCCGGGGTTGGAGCCTCTTCTTGGGTATAGCCCGGCTCGCCGGCAACAAACCGATGATACTGGGCGAGCGCCCAGAGGGGGAAGTAGTGCCGATAGAAGTGATAGCGCAGATAGAAGACACGCGGGAAGCCGGTGCCGGTGAACCACTCTTCCTGCCAGGTGCCATCGTCGGTTTGGTTTTTCAAAAGGTACTCGATACCACGTTGGACAGCACAGCTTGAAAGGTCGCCGGCGTTAAAAAGCCCCATAAGTGCCCAAGCGGTTTGGGAGGGCGTAGAGGGGCCGGTGGCTTTGGGGTGACCAGGCTCGTAGCTCTGGCAGCTCTCTCCCCAACCGCCATCTTCGTTTTGCACAGAGTGCAGCCAGCGGACGGCGCGTTGAATGCGCTCCGAGCGCATATCCTCTCCAATACGGGCCAGTCCTCGTAGCACCTGCCATGTGCCGTAGAGGTAGTTCACGCCCCAGCGGCCAAACCACGAGCCGTCTTCTTCCTGTTCTCGGTAGAGATAGGCGATGGCGCGTTTCACCCGTGGGTCGGTTTTGCCGATGCCATAGTAGGAGCACATCTCCAAAACGCGGGCTGTGATGTCGGCCGAGGAGGGGTCTAGCATTGCGTTATGGTCGGCATAGGGCACATACTGGAAAAGCACGCGATTGTTGTCTTTGTCAAAGCTGGCCCATCCGCCATCCCGATTCTGCATGGCGAACACCCAGTTAAGGCCTTTGCGCATCGCCTCACGTACCGGAGGAGGCGCCTCTGTCCATGGACGTCCGTCATGGCAGTAGGTTTTATAAAGGGCCATAAGTACCATGATGGTATCGTCCACGTCGGGGTAGAACTCGTTTTCCTTTTCGAAATACCATCCGCCCGGCTCTACATTGCGCACTTTTACCGCCCAGTCACCCTTTTTGCGGGTCTGTTTACTGAGCAACCATTCGGCTGCTTTGCGAATCTCCTCGCTTTCAGGCGGGTAGCCGCTATCGAGCAGCGCATTAAGGGAGATGGCCGTATCCCAAACGGGTGAGACACAAGGTTGAAGGCGAATGGTGTCGCCCTCTTCGATCTCGAAAGCCGCAAGCTCCTTTAGCTCTTTTTGGATAGCCGGGTGGTCGTCCGGCAACCCCATGCATTTGTAGGCCATAATGGCGTGGGTCATTGCCGGAAAGATGGCCCCTAGCCCCCCACTGTTCTCCTCCCGCTCCAAGAGCCACTGCAAGCAGCGTTGCAGCGCCAGCTTGCGAAACGGCTTGATGGGGCTGGCGTGGTAGAGCTTCAAGATTTTATCCACAACCAAAAAGACGTTACGCCAGGTAAGGGGGCGGCTATCCCACGGCAATTGCATCCGTTTACGGTTTTTCCCACCCACGAAAAGCTCATCAATGGTCGCATGGGCAGGTATGGGGCGATAGGGACGCAACGCGTTGATAACCGAGAGCGGTACAAGAATGGCTCGCGACCACGAAGACATCTCATAGATGTTAAAGTAGAACCATTTCGGCATGAGAATGAGTTCAGGGGGGATAACGGGAACGCCGTACCAATCGTACTGCCCGAAAATGGAGAGATAGAGTTTGGTGAAGGTGTTGCAGTGGGTCACCCCACCCAGCGACAAAATGGCGCGGCGGGCGCGAATCATAAACGGCTCGCTTTCACTGAAACCGGCCAGTTTACAGGCGAAATAGGCCTTTACCGATGCGCTGACTTCAGGTGGCCCTCCCGGATAGATGGCCCAATAGCCCTCTGGGTGTTGTTTGCTGCGAATGTAGTTGGCGAGTTTACGAAACTTCTCCGGGTCGTTTTTACCCAGAAACTGCAACAGGAGAATGTACTCGCTTTCCAAAATCGTGTCGCCTTCCAGTTCCGCCACCCAGTGGCCATCGGGCTGTTGGCGATCACGCAGATAGTGAATGGCGCCGCGTAGGGCCTGGCGAATCGCCTCTAAAGAGATCGTGGAGGTAAGGTGGCCGTTAAGAACTGAGTGTGTGCGTGCGGCAGAAGGGACAATCGCCTGTACAGATTCGGTTTCCGCGTGATCCAGTCGTGTTTTCAAAGAGTCACCACCCCTATATAGTGTTCGTTAAAGACTGCCTGTCCTTGTTTTGCCCCGTCGCCATCTCCATGAAAGACGCCATTCTTACTTTCTTTTCCTCGTAGACGGGGAGGGACTGCGAAAGTGACATGCGCTCGTTAAGTAACCTTCGCGAATGAAACCAACCGATTGCAGCGCATAGGCGACGCTGCAAAACTATTGTATGCTTCACACGGTTCCTTTGTCAAGTTTTTGGCCGATTTTGTGGGAATTCCTACTCGATAGAAAGTGGAAGGCTGGCAGGTTAAGGCTGACCTGCTGTGCCATAAAGCGGATTGGCGGTAGACATGCCTCCCGATACGGGGTTCGATGCATTGCTGCCGTTGGCCGGAACGGGCAGGGGCAAGTAGGGCATAAGGTTCACCGTGGGCGAGATGCAGATGCGTTGTCCGTTAATGAGCACTTCTGCACGCGCATAAACCTGCCCGGCAGAGACGGCATCTATCGGGATCTCTTTGAGGGGCACGGTGGTGTTCCAGGTAAAGGGCTGGGGATCGGTGGTTACTGTTAGCTGGGCCGCTATGCCGAGTTGCCCATTCGACGTGACGTAGGTGTCGTTGCTAGGGTCGGCGGCGAGGAGGGGCACGAGCGCTTTGTCGTCACGATAAAAATAGACGGCTATAGTGGCATTCGTTCCGGCATGTCCCACAATGCTTCCACTAATGGTAAGAGGCAACACGGCGTTATTCGATTTCTGCAGAGCCTGTTGAGGAGCAAGAGTTATCGTAGAGGTATCTATCAACGGTTGCGGTGGTGGGGCCGTTGGTTCAACGGGGACGGTTGTGAGGGGGTTCATGGTGGAGTTGTTCGGAGGGGCCGTGTCTGTCGTAGGTGGGGCAGGAGTAGAGGGTACCTGAGTGGTGACGACGACGGCAGGTTTCGTCTCTTTATGGGGCTGGCGCGTTACGGCGATAACCACACCAACTAATCCGATAACGATAACCACACCCACGGCGACGCCCAGCAGCGCCCATTTCTTGGTGGTGGATTCAAGACCACCGGATGCAAGAGGAGCGGAAGTCGAAGATATCCCGATGCCGCTGCTTGGAGGGTAAAGCCCCGATAAGGGGCCGGAGAGCGCGATCTCTTTTTGAATATTTTCCAGAGCCTCTTTCACTTCGCGCGCGGTTTGCGGGCGTGCTTCTGGTTCTAAAGCGAGGCAAGCGCTGATGAGTCTATCAAGGCTCTCCGGCACACTGGGATTGAGGCTACGTACCGAGGGAAATTTGAAGGGTTGGGAAGCCGGGTCGTGGCCTGTCAGAAGGTGATGGAGGGTTGCCCCTAGCGCATAGATATCGGAGCGCATGTCGGTTTGGCGCTTACCGAACTGTTCGGGGGGCGAGTAGCCCACGCTCCCTAGCAGGGCAGTGTCGCGAGAGGCGCCCGGCTGAAAACGGCGAGCAATGCCGAAGTCAATAAGGCAGATGCTGCCGTCGGCGCGCAGCATGACGTTGGAGGGCTTGAGGTCACGAAAGATGATCGGAGGGTCTTGACGGTGTAGGTAATCAAGCACATCGGCTATCTGGATTCCCCAGGCCACTACCTTGGACACATCAAGGTGGGTGCGTTCTTGGTTGCGTAGAAACGCCTCCAAGGTAACGCCTTCGATGTACTCCATGACGAGATAGAACTTATCGTTTTCGATGAAGGCATCGGTTACTTTGGGCAGGTTCGGGTGGTGGAGCTGCACGAGCACTTGCGCCTCATGCAGCACCGTCTCTTGCTCATGAGGCGCTTGCTCCGAACCGCTGGCCTTAGGCAGGCGCACCTCTTTAATCGCCACAAGCGTATTGAGGTGCAGGTGCTCCGCCATATAAACGGTGCCCATGCCCCCTTTGCCCAATATGCGTAGGATACGGTAGCGCTCGTTAAGAATATCGCCTGTTTTCAACCGCTCCCAAGCAACCTGTTCACCCGACATACGATATATAACTCCGAAGAACCATTACATCCCTTTTTCGCCGTTGAGGGTGCTGCTTCCTGCTAAAATACGGAATTTAGTTTGGGTAGCGTATCAGCAACACCCAGTCCTGTGAATCGGGGGTACGGAAAACGCGTTTTTGCCCTCCACTGAAGCGGAATGTGTTGACGATGGAATCGGTTCTCGGGTTAAACCAAGCCGCTTCGAGCTGACCGGTCGCTTCGAGCAGATCGAGCTGCACCGCGCCACCGGTAGGAAAGTACACCACGTAGAACCAGCCTGGGTTGGCCAAAGCGTGGATATCGGGAGGCAGTTGGCCGCCGTTTGGTGCAGAAAGCAGATCATCGTGAGGGCGTAGCAACCAGTAGGAAACCATCTTGAAGAGATGAGCGCAGGCAAGGCTTTGGGTGATGATAGGCGAAATGGCACTGCCTTCATAAATCGGAGCCGATTTTGCAACCCAATACCCACCGGAAAGGCGTGTTTCCCATAGTCGCCTTCGCGCTTCATCGGTAGAGGAGATAGCATCGCAAATGACGATGGGCTTTCGGTACGTCTGATCGGCGGCTACCGATAGCAGGTTTCCTCCGTTGATGGTAATGATGTCGAGATCGTGCACTTGGGCACTCGGCGTTTGCGCCGCCACAAACCGTTCCATCGCAAGCTCTTGCTCATCCGCGTTGGTGTTGTTGGGCCAAAGGGGCATGCCCGCCGGCGAACTGATGAAGATGGCGCCGTCGGAGGTGTTCTCTTCAGATGGCATGGCCGGAAATTGGGGCGCCGAGGGTAAGGAGTTGATGCCGGGCAAAATAGCCGTGATCGGGTGCTGCTCGATGTCGTACTTATGGGTAAGTTCAATAAGGTTTTGGAGCAGGTCTTGCACATCGCCCGAGAAGCCGGACGAAGCATTGAGCAGATTCCAGCAGATATTGTAGGCGGAATAGCGCGCCACCACATAGCTCCAGAAGCGCTGCAACTGTTCGGCGCTCATGGTTTTAAGCAGGGGCGAATCGGCGCTACCCAAGCCAATATCGGGCACGATGCCGAGAAGATTGCAGGCGCGTACCTTTGCATCGAGCATTTGAAAAAAGGCGGGATTGATGGCGTCCGGGTTGTCGTTAACCAGCGCCTGCGAGCCGGCATCCAGCATCCAAGTGCCCATAAGGCGGTTCACACCGAGGTCGTGCAGTTTTTGTAGGGTAGTAAGCACATCCGTCTCCGTTTGTGGCGGATCGTTTGAGGAGGAGAGCGTCGAACTTGATGTGAGAGAGGTCGTTGCCGCTGTGTTCGGCGCGGTGCTAGGTGTCGGCGCTGTAGAGGTGCCGGACGTGAGGGAAAACCAAACGGGCACGGGCAGAAAGTGCCCTCCGCCCGCATAGCGGAACTCGCGTGGGTTTTCCGGGTCTACTATCAGAAAACCGTCAATCTCTCTGGCCTCCGTGATGCAGGTGAAGCGTCCCACCTGACCGTTAAGTCCGGGGTCGTTAGAGAGCGTCTTCCACTGCCAATCGCCTATGAGTGTGGGGGCAATGCGCACGCGCCAGGTTTGCCCTCCGTCCCAAAATCCGGGAACGGTAACGACCTGTCCATCCGGGCGGCTAAACTGCACCTCGAACTGGACCTGAGTATAGGGGTTGGTATAGTGCCCGGAAGCATACAGAGTGATCTCCTGTAGGCTATAGGCCGGAACGCGCGGAGCCGGCGGAGGCGAAAAATCGTTTTGTGCAACGCCAAAGAGGGTGGTTCCGGGGGCAAAGACCACCGGAGTACCAAAATCGGCCACATAGATGCGCCCCTCTTTAAGGTCAATGACGTAGCCGTGCGCGGTGTTGGAGTAAAGAATGAGGTAGTAGGGGTTCTTGGCAGAATCGTAGGCGAGCGCATGGAGTTCACTCCATCCATCCGATCTCCAGCCGTTGTTGGGAGTTACATTCACCTGATGAAGCGGCGTTACTTGCAGATCGGTAAGGACGCGCTCTGGTTTTTGATCGGTCTGCGCTGCAGGCTGTGCAAAGCTCGCGTGGTCGGCAGTCCAAAGGGGCAGTCGCGGGATGGTTCCTCCTTGCGTGGTCCAATTCCGGTAGGTAAAGCTGGGGCCGGTGTAGATGGGTGGCGCAGGCAGCTGCAGAGTAGGTAGGGGGGTAGGAGTGGGCAGAGGAACTTGGGGCGGAACAGAGTAGTCTCCCCGAAAATGGACTCCATTCAGTTGGGTGCCAGGATAGCGGTAGAGCCAGCAATAGAAGTCATTGCCCGTATCGTTAAGGTAGCACCAAAGGATGGCGAAGCTCTGCGGGCTACGTGCTAGAAACCAAACGAGATAGTGCGCATAGCCCACAGGGCCACTGTCTATGCGCAAGAGGGTAAGGGGATACACGATGCGCTGTCCACTCGAAGGCTCTATCTGGGTAAGTGTGCCGCTCATGCCGTTCCAGGCGATCTGGTAGAAGTCGCTTTGTGCTTGGATATGCAATGTCTGTTGAGCGGCAGGAGGAACGATGTTTTGAGCGGCGAGTGCCGCAGTTCCTCTACTCCAAGCGAGCAGACCCAAAGTAAACAGAGCAACAAACCATCGGCTAACCGTCCGAGAAACCATTCTGCTATCCTTTCGCCAGAAATGTAGTAGGGTATTGTGTCGCACAGCCTCTATATATAGAATACAAGAGTAGGGGGTAATGTTTCGCCTATTTTTGCAGATACCTTGAAACTTCCTACAGCACGCTGCTTTCCAACGCTTCTTCTGCAGGGAAGGGGGCTATCTGGCCTTCAAAAAGCAGGGAGAACATGGTAGCTTACCGATGCGGGCATGGATGCATAGGGGTAGGCGCAAGGCCTCCCCTTTTAAGTGCTGAACGCGCGGGCTACATATCGGTGAAGGGACGTTCTATCGGAACGTCGTAAACATGTGCGCGGTGCAGCCGTGTGTGCAAATGGCTCTAAACGAAAAAACACGGTGCGTTGGATGCGCACCGTGTTGGGATAGATCAGCAGAAACTTATGGACAGCCGTAGGTAGGGGCTGGCGGTGGCCCGCTCGTCGGATAGAGCTGAACAGGGCCGGGCAGTGGGTTGGCACCCTTTTGCAGCGGACTGGGCAGGGGGAGGGGGCACGGTTTTTGAAGGTTATAGTCGTTTCCCAGATAGCGCACGTCGAAGCTGTAGTAGCCGCTAGGCGGCGTTACGGTGAACTGCGTGGCCGTAAGCGGAACGTTATAGATGGTGAAGGAACCGTCGGAGGCACTGCTGCCGGTGAGGTTGGTTCCGATGATGCTGATGGCCGCTCCGGCAACCGGATTACCGGCAATATCGGTGACCTGACCGGTGATGGTAGCGAGGTTAGGATTCCCTACGGGTGGTGGGCTGCCAGAAGAGCCGGATGAGGAGCCGCTGCCACTGCCGGTACCTAGAGCACCACCACCTCCGCCGCCTCCACAGCCACTAAGTGCCCATGCAAGAACGAGCAGTGCGAGCACCGAAGTAAGCATAACCCATCGTGAGTAGTTTGCAACGCTTCTGAACATACGAAGTCCTGCCTTTAGGTATGTTGTTTGTTTTCGTTTCGCCTGCCGGAAGGTGCCGGCAAAACAAACCTACACTCGCAAAGGGGGGAACGAGCGCAGATTCATCAAGAGAGGGGTTTCCTACAAGTATTATTATACACGCTTTCAAAGATTTCGGCAAGCGTTTTTGTGCGATTCTACAATCCCAAACAACATTCCGGCATCCTTACGAGGTCGGAAGCGCCGGCAGTCCAAGCAAAAGGCGCCCCGCGGTCTTGCAAGCTTCGTTTCGTCTGCCGTGAAAACGAATGCGCACCGCACGAGAAAGGGGAAAATCGCTACGCTCTATGAGGTACGTACCTCCGGCCACGGTTTCAAACGCGAGAATAGGCCCGGAGACTTCGGCGAGCGTTTGGCGACCGTCGAGAATGCGAACCGTAGCGCTTTCTCCCCAAGGGTTTACCAGCCGACATAGCCCCCCTACAAGGCTACGAACGGCAATATAGCGCACTTTCCCTTCCAACACTTCGGCGCTTAGGCGAAAGCCACCCGGCGCCGCTAAGGTAAAAGCTGCGCTCCAGTGAGAGGGCAGCGCCGGAAACAGGTGGATGGCGGTGGGAACTTCCCCTCCAAAGCCCTCTTCCCAGGCAATTGGGTTAATGTTGGATCGCGTGAGGGCGAGGCTAGGCAGCGACTCTTCTCGTAGGAGTAACGATTGGATGAGCAAGAGCAGTTGAGCGCTATAATCCAACCGAGGTACATGCATCTCCGGGGCGAGCCAACCCTGTGGCGTCTGGTGCATCTCTTGTAGCCACTCGCGTAGCTGCATCGAGAACTCCTCCGCATTTTGGCAGGAAAATGGCAGAAGCTCGTAAATGGGGTCAAAAGGCATGTCTCCTCCCAGTTCCTGCAGAGCCTGGCGCCATTGGGTGCGCGTTTCCTCTTCGTCTATTTCGAGTGTCGTGCTCATCCATAACAGGGCGCGTAAGGCTCGTGAGAGCGCCGCACGCTCTCGAAAGTCCTCCTGAGCATCGCTTAAGGGCTTTCCTTCCCCAACCGTTTCACGCCGCTCTAAGGCGAACTGCGCACAGGCACGTAACAGAGGATAGACCCGCTCCTTCAGCAGAAAAAGATCGGGGGCGTGACGCCATAGTTGCCAAAGCAGCAGGGCCGTGTAGAGGCCATTGTTGTGCGCAGCGGAAGGGGCATCGAAGCTGTGCCCGAACCGATTGAACCGCTCTGGGAAATAGGCTCCGCCCAACCCCGTATCGCGGCTTGTTTTGGCCGCCATGATCGGCAAGAGACGATGATAGGTCTCCACAATCGGTACGCCGATTTCGGGATGGTTGGCCACGGGCAGCGGCGCCAATAGGGTGCGCAGAGCCGTCCCGTTATAGAGAGCGGGGTCTGGGCGCCTATCTTGTTGGCTAAGCCACAGCGCGCCGTTGGGCAGAGGAGCGTCGGCGCTTCGCGCGCAGGCTGCAAGGTAGTAGAGATTCAGGTACCACAGATTCTCCAAATAGGAGGCGAAAGAGTCGTACTCGCCCCCATCGAGGCGCAGAAAAGATTTTTGCCAAAAGGCCGCCCAGTGTTGACGATGCTCCCGCAGCAGCGTATCGTAACCTTTGGCCATCGCCGACTGCAACTGGGCTCGCGCAGCGCTCACAGGGTCGCCGTTGCGAGGCACGGTTGCCACCGCCACGTAAAGAGTGAAATCGCAGGAACGGCTTGGCGCGATCTCTAGATAGGCGTGGTGCGAGTCGCGCATTCCGGCTTTCACCTCACGCCCTTGTACACGCACCATAAGAGCATAGCGCCTATCCGCCAGCGCTTGAAGAATGCCTATCGTCTCTCCAAGCGCGAACAGGTGGGCCTGACGCCACAGGGAAACCTCTACACGTCGCTGCACGTTGCGTAGGCTTTGGTCTTGATACCGTAATACGAGCACACCGGTGTTTGCAGCCACAAATGCGGTGACTTGGCAGGAGCCTGCCGGCGAGTCGGCCGTGATATAGAGCGTAGCCGAGTAGGGAGAAAGACGTTGTTCGTAGCGAACCGGCTCCGCAAAAAGCGATGGGGTGCAATCTATGGCCAGCCGACCTGCAGAGATCTGTCTCCACTGCTCGGCGGTTTTTACGATAGGTGCACTCTGTTCAAGGACCGTGGAAGGCTCCCAAGAGGGCAACGGATCGTCCCAAAGGTCGGCTTTTTGGAGCTGAACGGTCAGTTTTTCCGGGCACCATACCATGGCGCCGAGGTCGCCATCCCCAAGAGGCATCGCCAAAGCGCTTAGCGTTGGCACCATATGATAAACAAGGTCATGCTGCGCCATATAAGAGCTGTGGTCTACACTGATGGTAGAGCCGTTGAAGGCCACGGCACCCTCAGCTAAAAGAGGATAGGTGACGGCGCGTGTGGCTGTGAGGAATCGATTTGACGACATGGTAAATGGCTCCTCTGTTTGGAATAAGCCCTGTTAATGCTATCGGAATTTCGGGGCAAATTTTCTAGAGTGGGGGCTTTTAGGTGGGCGGCGATCTCAAAATGGTTTATAATAAGTGCAGATAACGCTCTTGCCGGCGCTGTCTTAACGATATTCAAGGAGGCCGGAGCCTCTAGCACACGATGAAAGAAAGAACCAAACCTCGTGCGCTAGGGGCTTTTGTGCTTTTGGAACGAGGAGAATAACGATGGATGCAAAGACACTTCTGCATGGCCTCTTCTCTCGCGCAAGAGGCGATCCCTTTGTCGTGACCTATTGGGACGGCTGTACATATCGTTACGGCGAGGAGGGAGAGCCGGTTTTTACTGTGAAGTTGTTGAAGCCGGTGGATATCGGAGCCTTTATCGAAAACATGGCCCTTGCTTTTGGTGAGGCCTACATGAACGGCGACATCGAAGTGGAGGGCGATTTGGCCGACCTGGTTGCCATGGCTTTACGGAACATTGCCTTAGAGGCAACTTGGCGACAAAGGCGGGCTTTGCGTGTTTTGGGGCGTGTGGCAGGCCATGCGAAACGCTCGTTACGGAAACAACAAGAAGATGTGGCAGCCCACTATGATCTGGGCAACGCCTTCTTCCGTTTATGGCTCGATGAGACCATGACCTACTCTTGTGCCTTTTTCCGCACGCCTAACGACACGATTGAAGAAGCACAGCGTAACAAGATGGACTACTCGCTGAAAAAGCTCCGGCTCCGGCCCGGCGAAACGCTGCTCGACATCGGTTCAGGATGGGGCGCTCTGATCTTGCGTGCAGCAGAGAAATATGGGGTCTACGCCATGGGCATTACTCTTAGCCGAGAGCAGTACAACGCCTCGCTAGATGCAATTAAGGCGCGAGGGCTGGAGGATCGCGTACAGGTCCGGCTGCAACATTACCAACAGCTGGCGGATGAGGGGTTAACTTTCGATAAGATCATCAGCATTGGGATGATCGAGCATGTCGGTAAGGCTCACCTCAAAGAGTTCGTCTCTTGTGTACGCAAGTTACTCGCACCCCAAGGAGTGGCTCTTCTGCACCACATTACGTTGCGCACCCCCACGCCTGAGTATGCGCTGCACACGATCTCTTGGGAGCAAAAATACATCTTTCCGGGCGGCTATATCCCTACGCTACCCGAAATGCTAACCCATCTTTCAGAACAAGGGTTTATCGTGTTGGATGTAGAGAACCTTCGACCCCACTACCGCCTCACTCTGGATAGGTGGTCCGAGCGTTTCGAGCAGAACGTGGAGAAGGTACGCGCCATGTATGGGGAACGCTTTGTTCGGATGTGGCGACTCTATTTGCGTGGGGCTTCGGCAGCCTTTCGGGTAGGGACACATGGCGTGCATCAAACCCTTGTGAGCAAGGAGGTTATTCATTCCCTGCCGCTTACCCGCGCCGATATCTGTCCTTAAGGAAATACCGAAGGGGCTTGGCTACCAATCGCCCACGCTGCCATCGGGGTAAAAGGTGCGTTGTAACACCTCCGGTTGGAAGGGATGCTTTTTTACCTCCTCCTCGTTGATCTCGATGCCTAATCCGGGGCGGTTGGAGGGACGAACGACCTGCCCTTTTGGGTCTACCGTAAAGCCTTCACTTACCACATCTTGGCGCCAGGGCACATCTTTGTGCACCGACTCGCAGATGATATAGGAAGGGGTAGCGAAGCCGAACTCTAGCGAGGCTGCGGTGCTTATCGGCCCTTGAGGGTTATGGGGAGCAAGCGCTACCCGATAGGCCTCTGCCATGCCGGCAATACGCCGCATCTCCGAAAAGCCCCCACAGTGGGTGATGTCGCACTGAAGCACACTACAGGCGCGTTTTTCCAGATATTCCCGCACGGCATGTTGCGAGGTTAGGCGTTCTCCCGTTGCGATAGGGGTTTTCACGGCGCGTTGAATAAGGGCGATATCATCCACCACTTCGGGCCAGCACGGCTCCTCGAGCCAGTAAAGCCCATAAGGTTCGAGGGCTTTGGCGAACAGAAGCCCCATACGTGGGGAGGGACGGGCGTGGCAATCTACCATGATGTCAATATCCGGCCCTACGGCCTCCCGCATAGCACGAACACACGCCTCTGCGTAATGTAGGGGGCGCAGCCCTTCTAGAGGCATGGTTTCAGGCACAGCCATCGCCTTGAAAGCCGTAAACCCCTCCTCCACTGCCTGTTGGGCCAAGTCGGCGAAGCGTTTGGCATCGGCCGGGTGGGTTTCGTAGAAGTCCTCCATTTTGCCGCCACCAAGGTGGCAATAGAGCCGGATATAGTCGCGGACAGGACCACCCCATAGTTTGTGGCAGGGAACGCCCAGCGATTTGCCGAGGATGTCCCACAAGGCGATATCTATGCCGGCGATGGCTGTGGCCCGCACAATTCCGTTGCCGTGCCAGAAATGCTGGCGATACATCATCTGCCAAAGGTGCTCGATGCGTGTGGGGTCTTCGCCAATAAGTAGGGAAGAGAGGTCTTCGATGGCACCCACTACCGATCTGGTATGCCATTCCAAAGTCGCTTCTCCCCAGCCCCAAAGGCCAGGCTCATCGGTGAGCACTTTTACGAAAATCCAGTTGCGCATTCGCGCATTGCAGACATGGGTTTCAATGGCCGTGATTTTCATAGGTTAAATCGTTGCTCCTTACAAGGGCGCTTCCTTGCGCAAAGCGCCGCAAATAGTAGGTTGAGGATACACTTCAGTTCTTCACCAGGCCGCTTTTTCCTGCCTCCTTACGCTACCTTCAGGCCTAACGCTGCTCTCCGTAAAAGGAAGCTATAAAAGAGGCACCTTCGGTGGAACTTTCCGCGTGAACGTCCCTTAAATCCGCAAACTGCCCTTTGCTGTTTCTCTTCCAGCCGAAGTCCGCACTTCGGCTGGCATTTTTTAAGGAAAGCTTTCCGCAAGCGCGCTTTTGAAGGGTATACTCTATCTATCGCTTTAACTACTTTCGCAAAATCGCTTTGTGGGCTTGATAGCCCTTTGCGAAATCGAAACAACAGACCCAAACGAAGACAGCATAGGACGATGAGCAGCCATCCCATGTGTAATGACAACGAGGAGATCGTTAACCTCCGTGCAGAGGTTGAGAAGCTTCGTAAAGAGCTTGCAGAAGCGCGGGAACAGCTCGCGGCGGAGCGTCAACGGAGAGCAGAGCTAGAGCAAACCAAAGGTGCTGCCCCCGCACCTACCGAGATCGCCGAAGCCCCGGTGGTGATTACCGAATATGAGGCGACCCTGCGGCGGGTGGTGCAGCGCACGGCCATGATCGTGCAGGCAGAAAAGTGCGTGATCATGGTGCGCGATGAAGAGACAGGCGAACTTGTGGCCTGCAAGCCCGCCTGGGGGATGAGCGATGAAGAGGTGAGGCGGTTTCGTGTCTCGCCCGATGTAGGCTACTCCGGCGAAGTTTATAAAACGGGGAAGCCGGCCTTCCTGGAGGATGCATCCGCATCCCCACGGGCACGCCTCGAACAGCTTCATACCTACGGTGTTCGCAACGCCCTCTCGGTTCCTCTCATCCTTGAAAAGCGCGATGAGAACAATCAGATCGTAGATCGCATCACGGTGGGTGTGTTGCACTGCTTCAATAAACGATTCGAAGAGCGCTTTAACGAGGAGGATTTGCGCCTGCTTGAACGATTGGCGCGTAACACAGCGGCCGTAATCGCCAATATCCAAATCTATATGCGGGTGGTGGAAGAGAAGCAGAAGCTTGCTCATACGATTGAAAGCCTTTCTGCCGGCATCCTGCTGATCAGTCCTGATGGCCGCATTGCCCAGATGAATGCGCAGGCACGCGCCATTTTCCACATTCCCTCTTATCTCGATCCCATCGGCAAGCATTATCGGGCGGTCATTCAGCACGAGCAGGCTCTCGAAATCATACAGCGTAAGATGAGGGAACTGCTTAATCCGTCGCTTCCCGAATCCGATTCGTCTACGGGGGAAGAGCGGGCCCAGCAGAACGAGATCACCATCACCGATGAAGATGAAGACCAGTATATCTATCAGGTGCACGCCGCTTTGGTGCGCGAGAGCGCCGATAAGCTCATCGGAACCGTCTTTATCTTTAACGACATCACGGATATTCGGAACATCGAGCGCATGAAAACCGAGTTTGTTTCCATCGTATCGCATGAACTGCGCACGCCCCTTACGCCCATGAAAGGCTTCATTCAGATGCTTATTGATGGCCTTGAGGAGGGATGGCTCACTAAAGAAGAGCAGAAAGAGTACTATCAGATCATTCAGGAGAACGTGGATAGGCTTAGCCGCATGATCAACGATCTGCTCAACGTGTCTCGCATCGAGCGCATGGGGGCTGCCGGCATCGAAATGAATTGGGAGATCACCGACCTCCGCAAGGCTGCAGAGGCCGTGGTTAACACCCAAAAAGGACGTACGGACAAGCATACGCTGGTGATTGATTTTGAGCCGGAGCATATCAAGGTTGAAACCGACCCCGATAAGATTCAGAACATTCTCCAAAACTTCGTCTCCAACGCTATCAAGTATTCGGAGGGAGGAGAGGTTCGCATTATTGCGCGGCAAGAGCCGCCAAGTGAGGAGTTTCCTCAAGGTTCCGTGCTGATCGGCGTGAAAGACCAAGGCATTGGCCTTTCGGAAAAGGAGATCAAGCGAATCGGAGAGAAGTTCTTCCGCTCCGAAAACAAAAAGGTAAGGGCGGTAGGGGGCACCGGCATCGGGCTGTTCTTGGTGAAGCACCTTATCGCCCGTCATGGCGGCTATATGTGGGTTGAGAGCGAGCTTGGCAAGGGAAGCACGTTCTGGTTCCGCATCCCGTTGCGGCAGCCGAAACAGCAGAGCGAGGTGGCCAAATCGAGCTAGTCGCGATCACGCGATGGCTAAATCTGCGTAGAGGATAAAGGAGAGACAATCGGTGCAGCCTGTGATCGTGCGTGTACAACGTGAGCCGGAGGCAGAGGGGCTGCCCTTGCCCGAATACGCCACACCGGGAGCGGTCGGCCTCGATCTGTATGCGGCGCTTCCGGAAAATGAGGAGGTCATCATCCGGCCCGGTGAAAGAAAACTGATCTCCACAGGGCTGCGGATAGCCATTCCGCCGGGGTTTGAGGGGCAGGTGCGCGCACGCAGCGGGCTGGCGCTGAACTACGGAATCGGGTTGGTAAATGCGCCCGGCACGATAGATGCGGACTTTCGTGGTGTCTTAAAAGTGTTGCTGATCAATTGGGGCGAGGTGCCTTTCACGGTGCGGCGCGGTGAGCGTATCGCACAGTTGGTGATCTCCCCTGTCGCCAAGGTTGTTGTGGAAGAGACGTCGGCTCTCGATGCCACAGAGCGTGGTGATGGAGGGTTTGGCAGTACGGGAATTGGTTGTTGCCCAAGTGTGGTAAATTCAACGTAGCGGGGAGTTTGCAGGGTGCATGAAGGAGCGAACGGATGGATATACCGGATGAAAGAAAGACCGAGACCCCATTAGAGAGCGACTCAAATTCAACCAAACAGGAGCCTACAGATACTGCGAAGGGAGGGGCTTTGGCGAGTATTGTGGAAGACCCCTCCATTCCTCCGGGTGAGGCAGGCATACGCCACCTTCTCGTCAGAGCCAATCTCCATCGTTTGCGCAAACAGTATGCCGAGGCGGTAGAATGCTGCATTACTGCCATTCGTCGCCGACCCGATTGTCAGGCCGCTCACTCCATGCTCGGCGATATCTATCGTGATCAGGAGAATTGGGCGGAGGCGGTGCGATGGTATCGTATGGCCGTGGAGATTCGCCCAAGTGCCGTAGATGAGGCGCGCCTCCAACGCGCCGAGCAAGAGTTACTTCGCCACCAACGAGCGCTTCCAAACGCCATCCCCTCCGACCCGGAGTTGCGAGCCGGCACCATGCCCTTAATGGGGTTGCCACCGCAGCGTTGGCTGCTGGGGCTTTGGCTGGTATCGTTGGGGTTTCTCGCCGGCGTGCTCCTCATGCTCATCGCAATGCGCACGCGCTCCCCTCTTCCTACGCCGTCTTCCTCTTATGCAACCCCGAAGATCGGCGGCGGGTTCGGCAATGGGGTCACGTCGCTGCCACCCGCCTACACCACAAGTCCCTACGTTCCCGTTTCCTCATCCTCCCCAATGCAGAGCGCCCCGACTTCTCAGGTGGCTCCCGCAAACCGCAGCGGCGTATCGGCAACCCAAAACGATCAAGCAACCGCTGCCCCCTCCTTGCCCCCACAACCTCATCTGCCTCCGGCACCGCTAAAGGGAACCACCCCGTTGCCGGTGCAGCCCACCCAGCTCGCGCGCGTGCCGGATGAGCCTCAGACCTCTCTGCCACAAACGCCCACGACCTCTCCAGACAAACTCGACCTTACCAACGGCTTTCAACTTACAGGCGAAAACAACTTGGGAAGAGGGGAAGTCGCTCTTTTTCTCTTGGCGCCGGCCAGCTATGCCTCCGATACAAGCCCAACGACCCAGGCCACCGTTATACGCAATATCTATCGTGCCGCGCGCTACGTGTTCGCAAACTCCTACTATGCTTATGCCACCGTGTTTGTGCAGGTTCCCTCGCCGCAAGGAGGCGACCCTTTGGCCATAGCACAGGCCAGCCTGTTTCGCAACGACGCGATGAGCCTGAACCCAGACACCACCTCCGTGCAAGACCTCACAGCGCGTCTGCAGAATTTTCAGTCCTTTGTTAACGGGTCTCTACCGCCTAACGCATCCGCAAACACAAGCTCTGGTGGAACCTAAATCGGGAGAAGGAAAGATGCCTGAAGCCGCTCGCATTCTTGTGGTGGACGATGAACAGCCGATAGCGGAGGCCATAGCCTACAACCTAAAAAAAGAGGGGTTCTTTGTGCAGACGGCTGCCGATGCCGAGACCTGTCTCGAACTCGTGCGCACGACACCCCCCTCTTTGGTCATTCTCGACATTATGCTGCCTTCCATTAGTGGCTTCGATGTGTGTCGCCTTTTGCGCCGCCAAGGCGACATCCCCATCATCATGCTAACGGCTCGCACCGCGGAGCATGACCGTGTGAAAGGGCTTGAACTCGGCGCGGATGACTATGTTACCAAGCCATTTAACATGCGTGAGCTTATTGCGCGCGTGCGAAGCGTGCTGCGCCGTACCTCGCCCTCACATGCCAAAGACGAGACGATTAAAGTGGGAAATCTCTTCATTGATGTGGGCCGACATGAGGCGCGATTAGGTGAGAGGCCGCTGAACCTCGCCCCAAAGGAGTTCGACCTACTGCGTTTTCTTGCCACCCATCCCGGCCGTGTTTTCACGCGCCAAACGCTCCTCGATCGCGTTTGGGGAACGGAGGCTTTTGTGGATGAACGCACGGTGGACGTGCATATCCGCTGGCTACGGGAAAAAATAGAAGAAGACCCCTCCAATCCACGACGCCTCATTACGGTAAGGGGTGTGGGCTATAAGTTCTCCGAATAGCATGGATGCCTTTTTGCTGGAGCCGCTTCTTCAAGAGCTGGAAATAGGGGTGCTTTTGGTAGATGAAAAGCGCCGCATTCGGCAGGATAATCTTGCGGCTAGAAAGATGCTCGGCGCTCCAGATGCAGGTTTGGTGGGGCGCACCTTGCTAGAAGCCACTCTCTCCTACGACATGCTCGAGCTGCTGCAACTCGCCCGCAACCGTTTGGAGCCTCAAGAAGGAGAGATACGCTATCGAGAGGCCACAGGCCGTATTCTCAAGGTTCGCGTGATCCCTATCTTCCGCACCGATTCCGCACCGGATGAAGAAGCAAAAACCCTGTTCTTTCTGATACTTCTGCAGGATGTAACCACCCTGCGTCATCTAGAAACGGTTCGGCGCGACTTTGTTGCCAATGTTTCTCACGAACTGCACACGCCCCTCACCTCTATTCGCGCTATCGCCGAAACGCTTCGGGATGGAGCGCTACAAGACCCCGATGTTGCCGACCGCTTTATTGGGATTATCCTCGGAGAGGTGGAACGGCTTACCCGCATTCTTTCCGATCTGCTTGTGCTCTCGCGTGCCGAATCGCAACCGGTACAGCGCGTCTCCTTCGACCTCGCCGAGATGATTCGGGACGTGGTGGAGCGTTTTCAGAAACAGGCCGAACGCCATGGGGTGAGCCTGCAGTGCCTTATAGAAGCGCCTTTGCCGATATCCGCCGATCGTGATCAGATGGAACAGGTGCTCGTAAACTTAATTGACAACGCCATTAAATACAATCGAGAGGGAGGGCAGGTGGAGGTTTGTGCCCGAAAAACGGAGGCGGAGATCGTTGTGGAGGTGCGCGATACCGGAATCGGCATTCTGAGTCAAGACCTACCGCGCATTTGGGAACGTTTTTATCGTGCCGATAAGGCGCGCTCACGGCGCACCGGAGGAACCGGCTTAGGTCTTTCCATCGTGAAGCACATCATCGAGGCCCACGGCGGCCAGGTGGGAGTTCAGAGCGAATATGGAAGGGGCAGCACTTTTTCGTTTCGGCTGCCCCTTCAAATCCCCGCGAAGAACAGCTAGATGGTTGGCTCTTCGTCAAGCTCTCCTTCCGGCTCTATCTCCTCTTCAACATCAAGTTCTTCCGAAGCGATGTCGTCTATCTCTACATCCTCAACCAAAGGAGCGGCGGCGCTGAGATCGGCGTCGTCATCCTCATGCACAATAGCCAGGCGAGAAAGCAGAGGGTTTGGGCTATCCAATATGCTCGGTGCGAGCGTCTCTTTTTGACGCGCTTCGTCGCTGACGAACTTCACATTGACGGTGGCCAACCACTGGGGAACTTTGGGTAAAGGCTTTCCTGTTTTGTAGCAGCGTACCTCTTGCACAGGTTCATCGGGCTTAGGCATCTCTACCTGTCCTCCTGAAATAGAAGCCTCTGTTTTCATTTTCACCTCTTTTTTGTGCTTTCTAACGAAGAATCGGCCGGGTGCATTTTCACAGAAACGAAACCGTTAATGAGCATAAGCACTCCGGTGCCGAGATAGACCAAAGACGAAATAGCCTCGGTTTTCGACCCCGGCTCCGTGAGAGCACGGCCGCCAGTTGCGAAACCGAAAAGGCTTAGTATCACAAGGATGACCCCAACAACATTGAAGGTGTTTAGGTAACGACGCATTCTTCTCTCCATATCGCGCTTCGGCGCAGAATAATATACCACGAAAAACCCCTATCCCGTTGCCTAATCCTCCGCCTTCGGCAACTCTTTTGCGGGTTCTATAGGGAGAGCGTTTGGCGCCGTATCGTCCGCCAGCGGGGGAATGGGCGTGCACCACAGGAAGCTTAAGAGATAGCGTATGAGGCCTCCGGCAAGCCGCAACCGAATGCGCCATAGCAGCCGAGAGAAATTGCGATCGAAGGAGCGAATGGCCGCGTTATAGTCGCGATAGGCGACGCCTATCCTCTTTTGGCTATCTTGCGAAAGATTCAGTGAAGGCTGCTTTATTTGGTTCTGCAACTGTTGGAGCCGATTTTCTAGGCGCTCGATCTGCCTCTGGTAGCCTTGAATGGTGGCGTCCCGCTGTTGGCGTAAGCTCGCCTCGATGCGCTGGAATCGCTCGTAGAGGGTTTTGCTCCGTTGACAGGCCGCCGCATACTCGCCAAGCTTCTCTCGGGAGGCTTCGTTCTTGAGCGGTTCCGTTGTGTCGTCATCCAATAGGTCAGGGTTGGGCCTATCCGTAGAATAGGTGTTTTTGGGCTTTGGAGATGAAGAGGCAGGGCCGAGTCCTGCAGGTTGCCACTGATGATGTGGAACTTTCTCATAGACAACGGCCTGGGCCTGTTGCCTATCGTCCTTGTGAAACGCAGTAAGGTCTGTGGGCGCATAGGAACCGTTAGCGGTGTCATACGTCGGTTGTGCAGAGGCTTCGTTTACGCGGTCATCGCGCGAGGGCGTTGGCGATGAGGGTTCCCCTTCAGGGGAAGCCTCTGTTTGCTGTTGCTTCGCCTGGGCACGGGCCATCTGGATGTGCTCCAGATGAATCTTGTCTGCGATGTCGTAGACCTGGGCTTCACGCTTATCGGCAAAGGCTTTGTGGATAGAGCGACCACGTCCAAAAACCCAGCCCTCCAAGGCGTGCCAGAACAGGAAAGGAACGCAGGCGATAAGCGCTAGCGTCCAATACGTCAGGTTGGATATATCGCCATTAGCGAGTTTACTGCCGTGAAGTATGAGCTGGTTTGTATGGCGGTCTTGGAAGAACTGCACAATGCCGTTTCGCTCGATGTGAGCCTCCAACCAAATGAAGCTGGCAAGTGCGAACACCAAAAGGAATAGAGAGATGAACACCGCTCTCCGAAGCCATTCGCCCACGCGTTCTGGGTCGTCCTGATGGCGAACAATGAAGGAGTTATAGCGCTCTTCGGCCAGGAGGGCGGCGATGCCGTGCACGGTTCGCCCCAAAATCCAGAACATGGCCACGCCGATGACTGCGAGAGGCCCTAGGGCGCGCAACTGCGCTTGCGGATCCACGGTGAACTGATCCATCTGCACAATGCCAAAGAGAATGCCGATGCTTGTCCCAAAAATAGTTCCGCAGATGACGGTGGCTACAGCCGTCATAAGCCAATGTGAGCTAGACAAAACCGCGTTGGCGCAAGTCACATACAGACGTTGTGCCCAAGCGAACAGCCCCCTCCGATCCTCCGGCATAGGTTTCAACCGCATTCCCTGCATCAGTTCCATCGTAGGAGAATGGCTCAAAATGCCGTAACGGGCGGCCAGGGCCTCAACGGATGGAGCGCGCTTTCTCGCAAGCTCCAGCGATTCAGAGTAGTCCGGATCGTCGTGCCAAGGCTTTGGCTCAGGTGCTGGGCGAGATTCAAGCCGATGTGCGATCTTTTGGGCGAGTGCATCTCGAATCGTTGCGAAGATAGAGGTACGGGGCGGTGCGGTAGACTCTTGGCGCTGTTCCGGTTGTTGCCGAGACGCATCTGGTACAGGCATCGGCGCGGCAGGGGCAGGTTGGGCTGCCGGAGACTCGTTCTCCGTTTGAATAGGCATTTCCTTTTTGGGCAACACGATCACTCCGCACTGTGCTGCGAGGTGCCATGCCTCTTCCCGGGCCTCTAGCAGCACATCCTCGTGCGGTTGTAGCTGCTGTTCGTACTCCTGATGCGCTTGCCTAATGCCGCTTCGGCAGTCCGCTATCTGTTTTAAGATATCTTGAATCTCTTCATCTATCTGTTGGTTTGATTCGAGGATAAGCGCGTTTTGTTGATGAAGTTTGAGCTCCTCCTCTTCCCGAACTAACGATTCACGTGCGTGATTGAAGGTAATTCGGTGGAGCAGGTCCTCTAGGCGTCTTGCTTCGGCGGGCATGAAAGACCTTAGCCAGTTTATCAGGGGTTGGTAGATCGTTTTGATTTGATCATCTGTCAGCGCTTCTGCACGAGGTGGGCGTCGAAATCTGTGGGGCATGGGACGCGCCCGGATAATCGGTTGTTTGTTCGCTTCTTCATGGCCGTAATCGTCTGACACAGGTTCTTGCTCCTTCCTATCCTTATTTTCCGTAGAGCGTCGAAAGGGCGCTCTTCCACTCATCTAAACCGGCGAGCTGTAGATGGTTCTGAAGGGTTTCGTAAAACGCTCTTTGCCACAGAGGCCGATTTTCGGGTGTGATGTCAATAACATACAGTTGTAGGCTTGTGTGGTCGTGGCAAAGCGTGTGTGCCCGCTTACAGAAGTTCGTTACGTTGCCCTCATCATCGTCGCCATCGGTCAGAATTACCACAACCGGTCGGGCGGATTGACGATAGTGCGGGTCATCTGCAATGAAATGAAAGAGAGTACACGGCCGGGTGCCCAAATCCTTAGATAGATGTTGTGGCGCGAAATAGCGATCCTTTAGGTCTTTGAACTCCATGGAGTATTCGTCGGGTGGTACGCGCGGCCCGAAGATGCATTGGGATTGGCGGTCATACGTCCATATCTCCATAGGTATTTTGTAGCTAAGGGCATAGGTAGCAAGTAGGTCGAGTTGAGCGAGCTGTTGTTCTCGGAAAGGGGTTGTTGAACCGGACCTGTCTATAGCCACGATCAGCAGATCGGGGCGTGCAACTTGGTGGGACGGGTCTGCGCTTTGCTTGTTAGGCCCACAACCCACGAGACACACGACTGCAAGAAAGCAGAGCAGCTGCCTTTTCAATGTTTTGCCTCCTTAAGTCCTTTTACATAGTACATGCATACGGTATGCTATAGATAACCAGTGTAGCATGAAAAAGGTTTCGTTGTTTTTCGGTAAAGTTGCCGGTTTGCCAGGTATATAATGTGCCTAAGAGGCCAAAAAGCGGAAAGCGCGTTTTAGGAGGAGCTTGGTGTAGATAAAGAGCCTCAACGGGGTCGAACGCGGAACCGTGCACCACGATGATTTTGATGGCAAACGGTGGTAATATCCTTAGTGAAAAGATATTATGATGACCACGTCCATACAGCCGCCTCCTTTAGGTAACGATGAGGTGCGACATGCCTTCTCGTTACTCAATCAGGTTTCGCAACGAAGCCGCATTCGTGCGATCGCCGAGCAGATCGTCGCCAATGCGACACCGCCGGCGACGGCCTTTGCAGAGCTTGTGCAGGCCTTGGTCTCTCCTGACAGGTATCATTGGCGCGAATCGCGGCTGGCTGCTTGGTGCCTATCCCATGTTCCTCTGTTGCCCCATCAGCGTTCGGTTGCAATACAAACGCTCGCCGATGTGGTCAGCAAGCGGTATAAGCCATCGCTGCGCAGCATCGTGGCGCGTTCGGCCTTTATCAGCCTCATTATCGGGGCAATAACGCTTACCCCGGCTGGTATCTTGGTTATTGCCATTCTTTGCTACCCTCTCGTGCATCTGTTTGTGTGGGATGCCGCCCGCTCGCACGCTGCCCAGATCAGAGGAGAGGCCGCGCGCGCTCTACAAACCCTTCAGGCCGTAGAGACTATCGATCTCCTCACTGCAGCAGCGGTGAACGACATGCTGTTTGTGCGTCTACAGGCGCGCAACGCTCTCTGCCATTTGCTTCCCTTGCTAACATCGGCGCACTACGGCACGCTAAGACCCTCTACTCTTCAGCTGCTCTCTTATCTGCTGAACGCCCCCAACGAGCTGCTTGCGCAGCGAATACTCGAGGCCTTTACAAAAGTGGGCACCCGAAGCGTGCTCTCCGCGGTAAAACTCATCGCGCGAGGCAGGGGAAAGCACGGTCATCTGCCGCCTATTCGTCAGGCGGCCATCGAGGCACAGAGGCGCATTGAGGAGCGCCTACGTCGGGAACAAGAGACCCGCGTTCTTTTGCGAGCCTCTCAGGTCGAGCCGACCATGCCGGAGCAGCTTCTGCGGCCGGCTATGGATGCGCATCTAGAGAGGTCTGAAGAGCTGTTGCGCGCCAGCCAATCGGGGGAACCGTTGGACAGCGATATCGCTTTGGCGATCATCGAGGACATTAAACTCCGCAGCGATCCACGTGCCATCCCGTTTTTAAAAGACCTGCTTCAGCTGCCCTCCCTCCCGCAAGCGGTGGCTATGGCGACTCAGGAGTGTCTTGCTTTGCTTCAAGCACGGGCGGAGTTAGATCGTTCTGCGCCTCCCGCTCTGTCGCCAGACATCGAGGCCAAACTGTTCCAAACGGATCGGCCGCCTCAAGCTTTTTAGCTTCCCTTGGAGAACCTCAAGTGAACCGTGCGACTTTCTTTCGTTTTACAGGCCTTATGCTGCTCATGGTAGGTGGGATAGGGGCCAATGACAAGGGAACGCTTTTTGTTCAAAGCCCTTCTTCCAAACGGCGGGTGCTTACCGTGGGGCCTGGGCAGGAGTTTGCAACTCTGTCGGCGGCGCTTGCGGCTTCGCGCGATGGCGATACCATTCGCGTGCAGGCAGGCACCTACCTCAACGATTTCGCCAGCATAGATGCCAAAGTTCAGATTGTGGGTGTTGGTGGTAAGGCTCACCTCGTTTGCACAAAGCCTATTCCGAACGATAAGGGGATTTTTATCGTTAACACGGACTGTGTGCTTCAAAATCTGGAATTTTCTGGGGCGAAAGGCCCCAGCGGCAACGATGCCGGCATCCGCTGGCAGGGCGGCAATTTAACTCTTGAAAACTGCTGCTTTCATGATAATCAAGATGGTCTGCTTGGTCAGGGCGGCACGTTAACCATTCGAAACTGTGAGTTCGCACATAACGGTGCTGGCGACGGTTTTACGCACAACCTCTACGTTGGAGATGCCGACAGTTTGGTGGTGCAACACAGCTATTTCTATGCGGCCGTTGTGGGGCACAACATCAAGAGCCGTGCCCGACGCACAACCATTACCGCCTCTGTCATTGCCGATGGCCCCGATGGAACGACCAGTTTCAGCATCGATCTGCCTAACGGCGGCATCGCACGTATTCAGAAGAATCTGATCGAGAAGGGGCCGAAATCGGAGACGGGTATCATCATCGCTTTTGGCGAGGAAGGCCATCTCAAGAGTCCCTCCTCTCTTGTGGTTCAAGATAACATCCTACTTAACGATCAAACGGCGCATCCTCCTACCGCCGTGCACAACGCTTCACCCGTTCCTGTACAAGTGCTTGGAAACCGGTTTTACGGGCTTACCCAGAACCAGCTTGCGACCGGCCCTCATGTTCTATCGAGAAACGCTTTGCTTGCTACCGCTCCCTATGCCGTCACTTACTGGACTCCGTCACCACCCTCCCCTTGGCCGGTGAAATAGGGCTTGGAACAGGGAAGCGAGGTCGGTGCCGGCCGATTAGGGAACCCTTTTGCCCTCTTAGGAATCGAAAAACTAGGACTGCCGTATTCTCCTGGAAATCCATGTCACAAGCGCTTCGGAATTCACGTTTCTCTACTATGTTCTTTTCTGTTTGAACATCCGATAATCGAGTTAGTAGCTCATCCCCCGCAAAGCGTCTCGGATGGGCTTTTTCATCTTGATCGAGGAGATACAAACGATGAAAGTTGGTCGTTACTTGCTTTTGGGGTTGGCTGCCGCCGGTTTCGGCGTGGCCTTAACAGGGTGTGGCGGCGGCGGAGGCTCTGTGGGAACACGAAGTACCACCAGCCTCACAGGAACCGTGACTGTGCCCTCCGGAACCCCAACGCGTGGGGTTAGCTTCCGCGCAACATCCACCAATGTACCTCTGCCCGGCGCCAGTGTAAGCCTCTACGATATTACCCAAGGAGGCGCCAACGCGATTGCCGGCTCTCCGGTTGCTACCACAACAACCGATGCCAACGGGAACTACCAGTTCCAGAACCTGCCTCCAGGGCATAATTTCGTGGTGCAGGCCAGCAAAACCGTTACCAGTACGGGCACTCCGACGACCATAACGGTGGCTACCTATGCCTCCACCAGCACCTCCTCTTCGAGTGGACCTGTGGTGGCCGATGCCGACGAAAACACCACGTTGGCGGTGGGCTACTTGCTGCAACAGCTCAAGGCGAATCTGGCCTCGAATACGGCCAATCTAGGGACGTTGGTAAGCCAGTTTGTGCAGCAGGTGCTGGCCCAAGAACAGGCGGGGCATGGACCGAATATTGACCTCACCAAACAGCTTACCGACCAGGAAAATGTGGCCGAGCAGGTGGAACAAGAGGAGGCGCAAGCGGTTATCGGCGGCGCCTATGTTGGGCAACCCCCTTCGCAGGCGGCCTCGGATGAGGAGAACGAGGGGAAGGCGGTTCATGCTCTCGTAGACCTCGTGGTAGATAGCACCCATTCCACCGTGCAGGGCGTCCTTGTGCTGGCCTCCAGCGGAGGGTCTGTCTCCGATGCCGATAGCTTTTCTGCCACGCTACAATCGGACGGCTCCTTCACAGCCACCACAACGGATGCCTCGTACACCGTGACCGGCGTTGTGGACGGTGAAGAGATGCACGGGCATTGGGCTTCTGCGAACGGGCAGCTAGATGGCCATTGGGAGGCGACCCACGCCTCGGCGCAAAGCGATTCGAGCGGTGGCAGCACGCCGCCTCCGCCGCCTACCGGTTCCGGCGGTTCCGGAAGCTCGGGCGGTAGCCAAAGCGGCTCTCAAGACAACACAAACACCCTGACAGGCACACCTGGCGCCGCCTATGTAGGTACATTTAGCGCTCAGGCTGCCGGCAGTTCGTCGGGCCCTTCTGGCTCGTGGTTCCTTTTCCTCTTTCCGAACAAGGAACTCCTTTTGTATGCCCACGACAACACCGATACCACGCTGCCTCATAATCAAAAGGTGGTGCTTGCCTTCGGAAGCCTTGGCTCGAACAACACGCTCTCTCTCACGCCTGTATTTCCTTTAGCGAGCGGCGCTAGCGCCTCGGCAACGATCTCGGCCAGCGCTGCCATAGGGCAACCGTCGTTGCAAGGCAGTTGGAGCTGCAGCGGTTTGGTGTCGGGCAACGTGTTCAACGGCTCCGGCACGTGGACGGCTACGCTCTTCTAAGAGACCTTAGCGAAGTAAAAAAAAGTTACGGGCAGCCATTCGGCTGCCCGTAATGTTAAGAGGATGGGTTTTAGGCACAGGCCAGCGAGCCCATCGGGTGCCAGGGGGGCAGAGGAATAGGCTTCGTATCGAGCGCCTTGAGGATTTTCGGCTCGACGTACGACTTCTCTACCACCACCTCGTAGGTATATTCATCGAACCAAGGGTCGGTCATCACCATGAAGCCCTTGTCGCCACCTTTATCGCCCCAACTGTTCTCCACACGCCACTTGCGCGGGCGCTCCTTCTCGTCGAGGTCTACGCCGGTAAACACCATGGCATGGGTCATCTGGCTATGGCCGTAGTTCAGCCGAGTGGCCTTATCCATCCCAAAAGAGACACCGTAAAGGCTTTCCGGATCGTGCAGCTCTAAGTCCATAAGCCCCAGATCGCGGTCGAAGTGTTTGCCTACATCGCATCCAAACCAAACCGGTTTGCCGTCTTTGATCATGGAGACGGTGGCTTTTTTAATTACAGGAAGCTCTACATTGAGATAGCGCACAATGTGCCCTTCTACAACATTGCCCAGATACTCAATGGTGTAGAGCTTGTTATAATCTAAAATGGGGCAATGGATGAGACAGACACGCTCATCGAGGTCTACGGGCACATGGCGTTGCATGAACTCATGTGGTGTAATGACCCCATCGCGGTGAAAGACCTTATCTTTGTCGCGCCACTGCCAAAGAAACTCCTGAGGAGGTTCGCCGAGATGGATGCACAACATGCGGTAGACTTCGTTCACCATTTCGGCTTTGCGTTCACGCAGTTTGGCCTCCTTAACGCCCTTGCTATGGGCTTTGCGTAGCTCGGCCGCATCTTCGCGCAGCTTGGCAGTAATGTAGTAGTTCATGCTGGGTGTGTTGCTGCTGCTTTCCGTTTCGGGCATGATGCTTTTGGGGATAAGCCCATACTTGTGCACGAGGTTAACAAACATATCCCACTGTCCGCCATCTTGAATGGGGGATTGCAGTAGCCAGTTGATCAGGCGCCCATCGGTAGGTTCATCAAGCGTTTTGAGGATATTTTCTAAGAAATAGTTGGCCTTTTCCAGCTTATCCCAGAACATGAGGTAGTTTTGAGAAAACTCGAAATCCTCCAGGTTCATCTGTTCCGCTGCGGCCATGCGCAGGGTGTTCAGTGCGGCAAAGAGCCAGCAGCGTCCGCTTCTCTCTTGGCTCGTGGCGGCACCTGTTTTCACCATGTGCGAAAAAGTGTGGTTGGTGCGGGTAACCACATGACGATTAAGGGCAACCTGATTGATAGGGGTTTTGCAAACCGCGTTCATAGCCACACGAAAGATGGGGTTGGCTTGGAAGTCACGGCGCATCCGTTCTAAGTCTTCAGGGCAGAGAGGGCCTTTACTCGAATTCACTTTTTTTGCCATTCGTTTCCTCGCAGATTAGGTTTTTTGACAACTACAAGACTCCTCTTTCGACATTTAGTTTCGGAGTTCCTCTAGTGTTACGAATAGGTTAGAAACTCCAGGCTTCAACGCTGGGGCGGCCAGGCGTGTTAAAGGCCAGCTATCTGGTGGTCGGATAGTTCCCCATGGCGGCAAGGAGCGTGTTGCGCAGCAACATGGCGATGGTCATGGGGCCAACTCCGCCTGGGACAGGGGTAATATAGGAGGCAACCTGCGCCGCCGATTCAAAATGCACATCGCCCACGTCCCCACTACGGCCCTCTACACGATTGTAACCGGCATCTATGACCACCGCGCCGGGACGGATCATGTCGCCGGTTATCATCTCTGGGCGTCCCACAGCGGCAACGAGGATGTCGGCCTGGCGAGTCTGCTCGGCCAAATTTGGGGTACGTGAGTGACAGATGGTAACCGTTGCGTTGCGGTTTAGGAGAAGAAGCGCCATGGGCTTTCCCAAGATGATGCTTCGCCCCACAACCACAGCATGTTTGCCTTCGATGGGGATATGGTACCGATCGAGCAGCTCAATAATGCCGGCGGGCGTGCAGGCGGGGAAGGCCGGTTCCCCGTTGACGAGGGCGCCCAGGCTCATGCGGCTAATGCCATCAATATCCTTCTCCACCGAAACCTTATCGAGCACGGCGGTCTCGTGCAGATGTTTCGGAAGTGGGTGTTGCACCAGGATGCCGTGGACGTGGGGGTCGGCATTGAGACGTTCCACAAGCGCCTCGGCCTCTTCCTGAGTGGTGTCGGCGGGCAAGCGATGCACCGACGATTCCATACCTACCCATCCACAGGCTTTCTGCTTCATGGCCACATAGGTCTCTGAAGCGGGGTTATCGCCAATGAGCACAGCAGCGAGATGCGGCACGATGCCCCGTTCCTGTTTGAACGCACGTACCGCCTCGGCGATCTCGGCGCGGATCGTTCGCGCTGTGGCGGTGCCATCGAGTAAAGTGGCTTTACGTTCCGTCTGTTCGCTCAACTCTCGTCCTTTCCATCCATATCCATTTCGATGAGGGTCTCTTCTTGTTCCATGAGATGCGGTGAGGGCGTTGGAGCGGTGGCAAGCTTTTCGGCCATCGCGCTCAGCACACCGTTCACGAATCGGCCCGAATCGGCGGTGCTATACTTTTTGGCCAGCTCCACAGCCTCGTTAATGATGACGGCAGCCGGAAGCTCGCGTCGGATCAGCAGTTCACAAGCGCCGAGACGGAGGATGTTGCGGTCTACCGATACGAGGCGTTCCAACCTCCAACCCACGGCCGTCTCTCCAATGGCTGCGTCGAGCTGATTACGGTTTTGAGACACATCCAGTACCAACTGGGTAGCAAAGGGAGCGGTACGAAGCCACAGTTCAAGATAGTGCCTCACCGTATCCGCGATTCGGCGCCAACGCGCTATCTGCTGCCGATTGAACTCCTCGCGTTGTGTTAGCAAGAGGTTTCGGGTCTCTTCCGTCGGCGCGGAGGCGGGGAGGGAATCCAAAATGCGTTTCGCCTCCTGACGTGCGATGCCGCGCATGAGGCTTTCGAGGTGACGAGGCAAATTTTCTCTCATCTCCTGAAGAAACTGCTCCAGATCGGCCTTCTCTTGGGAGGTTAGAGCCTCATAATCGGCTTCGAGCGGATGGCCGGGTGGTGGTAAGAAGGCCCTTTTGGGGAGGGCGGAGAGTAGATAAGGGGGTTGTAAGACACCGGAGGGCAGTTTATTGCGCAAAGACCTTTCCAGAAGCTGTTCTTGCCACCACGGGGCCTCTCCGAGTAGGGCGGCTGCCACGAAAGCATAGAGGCGTGCCAAAGCCAGATGAAAGTGAGGCAGTCGGGGCAGAAGAGGTTGTGTGAGAACATCGAGACAGGCCTCCTCGAAAGGAGAGCCGCTGCTGGTGCGTGAGCCGAGATGTACAAAATCCTGACGAAGGTGATCCATCGCGGTCATGAGCACCTCATGGAGATCACCATCGCCCACATCGTATTGATAGAGCACTTTCAAAGCCCATTCACGCGCTAATCGGCGCACGCTAATTCGCATTTTGAAATCTCAAGGGTATACTTCTAAGCGGATTTTACACCGTAGGACTCTTCACGCACGATATTGTACACCAGAAATGCCGGCTTTGGGGTAGGCCCTAGAGGACAGTTTATAGAATGACCGACCTTCAAACTCAGGCGGACGCCAAAACGGTTCCCGCCATCACCATCTTGGGGCTTCCTGTTCATCGCGTGAACATGCAGGAGGCTCTTGATATCGTGGATCGATTCGTTCGGGAGCGCAAGCCTCGACACATTATCACGGCGGACGCATCCATGTTGGTGATGGCGCAGGAGGATAGGGAGTTACGCTCTATTTTACTCGCTGCCGATCTTATAACGCCGGATAGCGCGGGGGTGCTTTGGGCGGCGAGGCGGCAGGGAACGCCTTTGGCGGAACGCGTATCGGGCGTTGAGCTTGTGGAACGTTTTTGTGCGCTTTCTGCGCAGAAAGGCTATCGCCTCTACTTTCTCGGGGCGGCGCCAGGCATCGCTGCTGCTGCCGCCGAGCGCATGCGCCGGCGCTATCCGGGCGTTCAAATTGTGGGGGCTTATCATGGGTTCTTCGGCCCGACGGAGAACGAGGCCATCCTAGATGAGATACGCCGCTGCCAACCCGATATTCTGTGTGTGGCCTTAGGGATTCCGAAACAGGAGAAGTGGATAGCCACCTATCAACGTGCGCTTGGGGTGCCGGTGGCAATTGGGGTAGGGGGAACCTTCGACGTGCTCTCCGGCAAGGTAAGGCGTGCTCCTCAATGGATGCGTCGGCTTCATTTGGAGTGGCTTTGGCGGTTGTTAAACAACCCGCGCAAACTGGGCAAAGTGCTGCTGCTCCCGCGTTTTGTGAAGCTGGTGTGGCGTTCTCAGAGGACGCAGCAGCCTCTCAAAACCGGCTAAAATCGGCGTTCCGCAGGGGGAACGAGAGTTTCCAAAAAATAAAAAACAACCAGGAAAGGACTATAGGAGAACGTGGCTAAAAAAGTTCGAGTGGGTGTGATCGGTACGGGAGGTATTGCCAATGGGGCGCATCTTCCCGGCTATGCAAACATCCCCGATGAGTGTGAAATTGTGGCTCTCTGCGATATTAATCCAGAAGCCCTTCAACGCACCGCACAACGCTATCCGCAAGTAAAGCATCTTTTCGATGATTACCGCAAGCTGCTAGAGCTCGATGAGATCGATGCGGTTTCTGTCTGCACGCACAACGCGGCACACTACGGGCCTACTGTGGATGCCTTGAAGGCCGGCAAACATGTGCTCTGCGAGAAGCCTATCGCCATCAATACCCAAGAGGCAAAGGAGATGGTGGAGACGGCGCGCAAACAGGGCAAAATCTTACAAGTGGGCTTCAACTCGCGCTTTTCGCCTACCCATCAGGCCCTGAAGCGTTTCATAGATGCCGGCGACCTAGGCGACATCTACTACGCGCGCGTGCAGGCCTTGCGCGTGCGCGGCATTCCCGGTTGGGGTGTCTTTACCGATAAGGAAAAACAGGGCGGGGGCCCTCTCATAGATATCGGGGTACACGTAATTGACCTCGCGCTCTGGTTTATGGGGCATCCTAAACCCATCAGCGCTACCGGTATGACCTATCAGAAACTGGGCAATCGCGACCTCGTTGGGTTTATGGGCCAATGGGATTACAAGAACTTCACCGTGGAGGATTTGGCCGTTGGCTTTGTGCGCTTCGAGAACGGCCTCACCATGACGATTGAGGCGAGCTTCGCCGCCAACTGGAAGCAGGACACCCAAAACATAACGCTGTTAGGCACGGACGGCGGTCTGGAAACAAGCCCGCCCACCATTGTGCAGGAGAAGCATAAAGCGCTCTATCACTTCGAGCCACGGGTGCCCGGTGGCGGCCAGCAGTTCAACACCTACAACGCCGAGATCAAGTCGTTTGTGGAGTGTGTACGCGACGGCAAGGAGCCGCTGGTAACCGGGGAACAGGCCTTGATCGTAGCGCAGATTACCGAAGCCCTCTATCGCTCCGCAGAATCGGGCAAAGAAGTCGCCATCGCCTAATGCTCTCCTCAACCCACCTGTGCGCCTCGAGCGTACAGGTGGGTTCTTCGTAAGATAACGAAACCAAATCTATGCACTACTTCGTCTTGAAAAGCGTATCGGCTACGCCGATACCGTCGGCCGGTTATTCCGTCAGGCAAAGGAGAGTTTCCTTTGGAAGCGCCCTCAGAAACCCCATCCGAACGTTCTGAGAAGGGAATAGAGACTTCTCAGGAGACGGCTTTGTGTTCGACCTCCGCTCCGACGGTGAGCGTGAGGGGGTTGCTTTTGGCGATCGTCTGCGTGGCCGTGTTCGGCGAGCTGGGCTACACCACCGTGAACGTTTCGGCCATGCCGGTCTATATTCATGACCTCCGCCTTGGCGATCATCTCGTGGGCATCGCCATGCTCTCTTTCCTGGTGACGGAGGGCCTTTTAAAGTCGCCGTTCGGCATTTTAGGTGATCGATTCGGGCGCAAGGTCATGATGATCGCCGGCCCTCTCCTCTCTACGGCCACAGCCGTGCTGACGCCCCACGTGCAGCATCCCTTTGCCCTCATCCTTCTACGCATTTTCGACGGCATTGGGGCGGCGGCGCTTTGGCCGTCGGCGTTTAGCCTTATCGGTGACCACGTTCCCGAAAACAGGCGCACGGCCGCGATGAGCTATTTTAATATTGCCTATCTCATCGGGGTTGCGGTAGGGCCGTTTCTCGGAGGGGCGATAGACGACTTTGCCCGGTACCGCCTCCATCTTCATGGGGCATCGCCCGTGCGCTTCTCCTTCTATTTGGCCTCGGTGCTGTTTCTCTTAACCTCGCTGATCGCCGTGCTCGTGCTACCAAACGATCACCCCGGCGCCGGCCACGCCAAGGCCACAAACGAGTTTGATTTTAAGGCCTTCCGTGCCATGATGCGCCGAATGCCCATGATACTCCTCATGACCTTCATCACTTTTCTCGGCATCGGGCTGATCATGGCCTACGTAAAGCTCTTCTTAATGGCGGCTTTACATCTTACAGAGACGGATTTCGGGCGCATGTTGCTTATTCCGGCGCTCCTTATTGCCGTTCTCTCGGCGCCGATGGGGGCCTTGGGCGACCGATTGGGGAAACCGTTGGCGATCAAGATCGGCATCGGGACGTGTGCGGTCTCCTTCTGGCTTATGGTGCTGTTTTTGCAGCGCGCTACCTTGCCGATCTACGGAACGCTGCTTGGGCTTGGCTTTGTGCTGGCCTTTCCCGCTTGGATGGCACTGGTAAGCTCTTTAAGCGATGCAAGCCAACGAGGGGCGGCCATTGGCGCGGTGGGAACAGCACAGGCGCTTGGCACCATTGTGGGGATTGGTGTGGGCAGTTTTCTCTATAAGCAGCCCGGCTTCCGCCTAGGTTTTTTGGTTGTTCCCAACCATGGGTGGCCGTTCTTAGGGTGTGCGGTGATGCTGCTGACGGCTTTTCTTATTGCGGTCTTTGCCGTACATGAGAATCCGAGTACGGCCGCTATCGAGAAGGAGTAGTCCCGGCCACAAAACGCGCCGCCAGCCCGCGCAGCACGGTGTAGGGTTGTTCGGCAACCCATTTTTCTGGGAACATCCAAGTCGGTACGTTCCAAATGCCTACACGATGGGCAGGGGCGTCGAACTCGACGATTCTATCTCTGTAGCGGCGCTCGTTAAGGCATCGCTCAAAAGCCACCCCATCGAGATCGGCTCTCCTTGCGATCTCGCGAAGGATGCTTCTATCGGCTATATCCCTGTCTTCTTCCCAATAGGCATGATATAGGGCATCGAGATAAGGCTCGATAAGCCCTTGTTCCTTAGCAAACTCGGCACCTTCCAACGCGAGGCGAGAGTTAGAGAGAGGCCCTCGCTTTTTCGGCAGGGTAAGCCCTTCGGCCGCCAAGAGCAGTTCCAGGCGTGTGGGCACCGGCGGCTTTTTATCGGCATCCGGATCGGGGGGAGGGGGTGTGTAGGTTAGCCCCTCCGGTAAAAGCTCGAACCCAAGCCAATTGAATTCGATGGTCGGAAACTCTTGTTTCAAACGTTTTGCCTGATGGCGACCTACCCAACACCAAGGGCAGATGACATCGTGTGCGACGGACAGAACAGGCATCCTTCTTCCTTCACAAACCGGTGTGCGTTTCGTCTACCTCCTCTTTAAACGCCTAGGAGGATGTTTCCGCAGGCGGCAGCAGCTCCTCCAAAGTCTCCTCTTCCAGGAGCTGCAGGGTGGCGGCCATCACCTCTTGTGTTTGTGCTTGTACCGTATAGAACATCGCCTCGCGGAAGAGGCGCTGAGCTGGGTTAGAAAGCAGGTTGGCCGCTCCGCTGCTGGCCGCCACGGCGGCATGGGCGGCGCGAACGGCCAAGCGGATGGCATGGGCGCGCAGGCGAACCGCTTTTTCAAAGAAATCCGGCTCGTTGTTGCGTGCGTTCCACTCTGCAATGGCACGGCGGGTGCGGGCAAGCTCTTGGGTGAAATGGTCTGCAGATTGGCGAATGGCCGGTAGGGGGCGTTTTTCCGCCAGGCTGCAGAGCAGGCGCACGGCTCCGGCGGCGCAGCCCATGGGGAGGGCCGTGCCCCCCAAAACGCCTTTGCGGTCGTTGCAGCGCAGGGTCTCTCTATCGGAGAATTGCAGGCGATGGGCTTCTGGCACGAAGAGGCCTTCAAGGGTGAGGGTAACCGTTGCCGAGGCGTTCATGGCGCAGAGGCGCAACGGCGGAGAAGCTTGATAGCGGCCCCAGTCCCCATCGGGCGGCGTAAGCCCCTCGAACAGTTCCGGGAACTCCTCTCGGTTCGCCGGCACCCAAACGTAGACAAAACGCTCGTCCGGCAGAGTGGCGCCGAAAACGACCTGGTTCATGAGGCCCCATCCGGTAACCCATGGGGCGGTGCCATAAAGGCGATAGCCACCGGGCACGGGTTCCGCGCGCAACACAGGAGGCCCGGGGCGACGCAAGTGGGCAAAGGAGACACCGCACAGCATTCGTCCCGCGGCAAGCTCCGGCACGAGGCGCTCTTTGAGGGCGGGGTTTGGCCCGTTGGCGATCATGCGTGAAGGGCCGTGATGTTGCGCCTGCACAAAGGTGGTAACGCCGCAGGCGGAGGCGAGTATCTCGGTGATGGCCCGCTGCGTCTCACCCGAGACGTTGGAGCCACCATACTCTTTGGGCAACGCAATCCCCAAGAGGCCGGCTTCGGCTAGAGCACGAAAATTCTCTCGGTTAGGGCCGTCGGCCTGGTCGCTTATCTCCGCGTTGGGCAACAGAACCTCTTCGGCAATTTGGCGCGCTTTGGCGATGAGTTGCTCTTCTTCAGGGCTGTGGTGGGCGCTTTCTGGGGTCGGCAAGCCCACTGCATCCTCTGTGTTCTCTGCTGGGCCACAGCTTCCGGAAGCCATCGCTCCTGTCTCCTCTCATCATGCGGTGCTGCTATTTAAAGTTTACCTGCTCAAGACGAAAAAACCTCATGGATTGCAGGCTATTCCTCGCAAACCGCCGAAATCGTGAGAGAGACAGTGAGAAAACATTGAGATGTCTTAGTGTGAACCGTTTCTAGTTTTTGGCCTCTGGGGTAGGAACGTCCTCATACTCTGCCTTAAGCGTCTGGTCAATAAGATTACGCCACCGTTTCAGATAGGCTCCTTGCCGTTTGGCCTCCGGGGAGGGATAGTGGTCGTAGACAACACGCATTTTCCCATTGGCCTCTGGAAAGAATGTCTCTCCATAAGACATTCTGTCTATGTAGAGAGTTGCTATTACTCCACGCAACAACCCCAATTTCTGAGGGTCTATCAGTTTCAAGTCCGGTACAGGCCCGTTCCAATGGTTGGCTTCGGCCTGGTGATAGATCGCCATCGCTTTCGGCCCTGCCGTCTCCTCTAACATCGCCTTAATCAGTTCCTGATCGCTTATGCGGGGAATGCCAGAGTGAGGGCTATCATCAACGTAGGCAATGCCATAAAAAGGATTATGCGAGTAGACCCATGCCTCTTTCAGCAACCACTCTATGCGTTTTTTAACCGGGTCTGCTATCCACGCTCTTCGAGCAGCCTCGTACTGCTCGTAACTGACATTCTGTGGTTCTGGCCGCATAATGTATTTGTACCACAGCAGCATTCCGAGTTTGAAGGCGGAGGTTGGGTCTTTTTTCGGGTCGAAATCGGTGGTTTCCAGCTTCTTTAGTTCGGCATCCCAGTATTTGGGGCTGCACTGCATGAGGCCTATCCAGGCATAGATCGAGTTGGGATGGGTTTGGAGGTAGCTTTGAAAGATTTTTGCGGCAGCATCGAAGGCGTGTTTCTCTTCGAGGATTTTGAAGGCTTTGCGCAAAGCCCTATCCTGCATCATGGGATAGAGACGCACGCAACCAAGACAGGCCACATCATCAAATATCCCACCAAAAAATTTGCCTGGCAGGCCGATTTTATTGCCGTTGGGCAGTATAATAGTGCCTGTCCAATCGGGCTTGTAGTGTTTGAGGAGTTCCGCTGTGCTGTTTGGTGTGTCGGTTTGGTGGAGTGTGGGCGCTTGGCCGCCCAACAGCCCCAGGGCGAGGAGCAGAGCTAGCACGATAAACAGCCCCCACTTTATCTGGCTTAGGTTTCCTCTTGCTTTCATGGTTTATCTCCTTAAAATCGTGGAGGCCTCGGCAGGCCTAAGGCCTGCCGAGGTGGTAGAAACAAGAATTATGGTTCAGTAATAGGCTGAATATGGATAGCCGGGGTGGGAGCAACGAGCGACTTAATCTCTCCTACCATATCCACTATTTGGGCGTACCAGGTTGCCTCTCCGGCATATCCATGCGCATCGTAGATGGGGCAGGTGCCACCCTCCTCATGCCAAATCGGACCGACCCATATCTGGACATAGACTTGGGGATCGATGTTGACATCTATCGTCGCTCCTTGGGTGATGTCCTCCTCCTGGCTGAAATTGAGATTGATGGCAGTTTGTAATGCCAGTTGCTCAAGCGGACCTAACTGAAAGTTGATCGAGCCGCCGTTTGTGACTTTTAATTCTGAAGAGAAGGTGAAACTCTGATGCTGTGTCTGTTTGGACTGCCGGTTGTCATATTGACCAGCACACTTCCAATCATGTTGAATATCATCAGGCTGCTCTTCAAGTGGTTTCCCAAGTATGATGTCCTGAGTGATCGGATGGCATACCGTCTTTTTGGGGTCTCGTATCCATTCGCTTCGATCTCCGTATTTGAAGTGGAAATTCACGTAGACGTTGCCGGTAGCGCTGGCCTGTTCGCCGTTGGAATCCGGCGTCGAATCCGTAAGGCGCACAAATGCATGAGTTGTTACCGTGCTCATCGAGTTGCTTTGAACGTCGTGCTCGAAATATTCAATGCCATTTTGCCCGATGGCATACTCACGGAAAAGTATAGGCTGTCCAGGTGGAAAGTCCCAGATGGTTTGCAAGTGATCCGGACTTACATTGAATAAACCATCCTGATTATCGTTAAACATAGTTTCCATCCATTCATACGTGCTATTGGCACCCCAGCCGCCCACAGGCGACGCCGTGTAACTGATCCAAACAGAGTTTTCCTTTGTGAGGCTGGCAGGAAACGGTGTCCAGTCCGGCTTCACGGTGTTTTGAACCAGCTTGAAGCTGTTGGGGCAGGGGTCGCCATCGTTTTCGGGCCGATCGAGCACCCGAGTCGGCACGTTGTTAATAAGCTCACGATGATAGGTGGCCCCTAAGCTGGTGCTTACATACACCCCGCGTGTGTCCGGCTGAACCCTTACGTAGAAGTTCAAGAACCCACCACACCCCACAGGGGTTACGTTGGGAGACCAGGAGGCTTGAATCTGCCCCGAAAGCGGGATTTCGAACTTGGCTATGCCCGAAGAACCGTCCAGATGCACCAGATGTTCTCCCTGCCGGTAGCCGCTGACGGCGGTATCGTTATCGTTTGTCACCAAATCGTCGCCCCATCCGTCGTTCACATCGCCTTGGCCATTTGGCCCTGCGCTATAATCCGCGTGACAATCCTCTAAAACCCATAGGTCTTTAGGGGCGTTCGGAAGTGGAAGCCCCGTCATAGGGTCTTCCCAAATAAACATTCCGTAGAGGATTCCTTTAGCCGAATATTGGGCGTTGAGATTAGGCCCTGTGCTGCCCGTGCTAAAGAAGTAGCTTCCGGAAGCCGAGAAGATATAGCCCATGCCAAGAGGGTCTATTCTATAGGGGAAGGAATAAGGCGGTGGCCAAGGGGCTTTATCCGTCACAGGGGTGGGATTGCTTGCCGGAATGATAGATGAGTCGATCTCACCTACGGGGAGATAGTAGGGGCCAACCCACGCTCCAAAAGGCGACCCAGGCGGGTACGGGCCAGGAGGTGGATATTGGGCTAGCGCATGAGGGGAGACGGTGAGGTAAACCAGGATGAACAAAGCTGCGATCACACCCTTAAACAAGGAGGGGACTACGGGGGGGCAGCATGACACCCTGCAACTGTGACTTCTTACCGTTTAGGCAATAGGCGTTCATGAGGATGTATCTCCTTTGTTTTACAGAATAGGTAGCTTCTACCGTAGAAGCTACAAACCTATTATAACATAGTGTCTTATTTGCGTCAACACTTTTTTTGCCTTCTTAAAGTTCGGCTTTTGAAAGAGGAAGGTGTAGCGAAGCAGAGTGTATGTAAAGCATCTAAGAATCTGGAGCAAGCAGACGAAGGCGGTGGATACGACGAGCTTTAATGCCGGGTACCTGCTGACCGAGCGCCTCGACCACCTCGTTGGGGCGCACGTTGCCCGTCTCCCCCATGCCCAGACGCATGATAAGAACAAACTGGTGGTTCTGAAAACTCTCCGGCTTAAGCTGAAGAGCATGAACGTAGGGCCTTATATCCACGGCGCGCGTCTTTCCCTCGCGCTCGCGTGCGATCGTTACCTGGGGTTGGGAGAGAAGATGGTCAATCGCTCGCTCTACCGCTTCGGCCGTTATCGGCTCAGAGACACTGCACACCACCTCATAATCGGCACGGTCTAGCTCGCCAAAAAGGTTGCGCTCCTGTTGCTCTTCCGAAACGGGAAAGCATCGAATAATCCGAATGCCGGGCGGAAGAACGGCATTAAGCCGCTCTTGCACCTCTTGCGGCGGAATAAGCTCGGTTAGCTCCAAGGCTACCCGCTCCTCGGCGCCGGTAACGCCCACGCCTAAGGCCGAGGCAAAAGAGAGCCGTTCCCGCGGGTTAAAACCACCGGAGAACGCAATGGGCAGGCCGGAACGCCGAATAGCCCTCTCGAACGTGCGCAGGATGTCGAGATGGCCTAGCCAGCGAACAGGCTCTTCTTTCGTAAAGAAGAGAATATAGCGCGGCATAAAGCGGACTTATGAAAAAGAGCGGAGGCAAAACGCTTCCGCCCTTCGTTACGAGATGCGAGCGATTGGTGCTAGCTCTTCTTTGTTTTCGATTCGTGGTCTTTCTTGTAGGCGGCCTCCGCCTTGGCAAGCTGCTCCTTCGGGCTGAGCTTTGCAAATGCACCAGGGCAGCCGCCACAGCAGAAGTGAACCCGATAGTGGCCCACAACCACCGGCTTGCCGGCCTGCATCTTCGGGTCTACCTTATCGCCCGTGATGGGGCAAGTCCACACATCCACAATGGCCGGCTTTTTGGGAGTGGGCTTTTTCGCCGGAGCCTTTTTGGCCGGCGGGGCTGCAACTGCCACGGAGACGCTAAGGGCAGCGAGCAGGGTTGAGAACAAGGCTGTCTTCTTCATAACGAACTCTTGACCTCCTTTGCCGGTTTTGCCCATAGGGCAAAAACCAACATGATGGATTAAGGATTTAGAATCTTCTTTCGCTTGCAGACAGAGGCAAGCGAAAATGCGTGCCACAACGATAGTTTACCGTAAAACCCTCTTGTAGCACAACCATTCAAATTACGGTTTGGCGGGTGCTTACGTTACAAGTTGACAATGCAGGGCTTTAGCCCGCCGCAATAGAGAGGTATCTGTAGGAGGTAGGCTTTGTGCCGACCCTACAAGCAGACCAGGTGAAGCGTCACCAGGCTCTACGGAGTGTAAGCTTGACAAGCGGACGCTCGAAACGTTATAATACAAACTTGGTAGAGGTAAGCCGAGATAGCTCAGTTGGTAGAGCAGCGGACTGAAAATCCGCGTGTCACAGGTTCGATCCCTGTTCTCGGCACTTTCCTCCTTACCATCTGGATTTTTCGCTTTGTATGATTAAGGGTTCGACTCGAAACGAGTCGAACCCGTATTTCTTGCATGGTAATTTCCGCTGCTTTTGGGGAATAACTCTTCCAGAACCGCAGATTGTTGAATTGTATTGTAGGAGAGACCTCTATGGCAAACCTCGCGATCGAGGTGCGATGCGCGCGTTTGGGAGAGCTTTTGGTTGAAACCGGCCTCATCAATACCCAACAGCTTCAAAAAGCCCTGCAGGTGCAGCAAGAGACCGGCAAGTTTCTCGGTGAAACCCTTGTTTCGCTTGGGTTCATCTCGCCAAACGATCTCGGCCCGTGTTTAAAAGCGATAACGGGCTTTCCGTTCATTCACCTCAGTGAGACCTATGTAGACCTGGGCGTTGCCCATGCCCTTTCGGATGCCGTGGCCAGACGCATGAAAGCGCTCCCTTTTCAGAAAAAGCAGGAGGGCATCTGTGTGGCACTGGCCGACCCTCTCGATGTTAGCGCTCTCGACGAGTTGCGGCGACGCTTTAATCAACGCATCATCCCCTACTTGGCACTCGAATCGGACCTCCTGGAGGCTATAGAGCGCGTCTATCGGCAACGCCCAAGGGCGGCCTCGGTACTGCAAGAGATGGATGGCCAGACGCCCGAGGCGGAGTTGAGCACAGACGAACTGCTCGGAATGGCTGAGGATGCCCCCATTGTGCGCTTGGTGAACGGGCTTATTCAAGATGCCATTGCGGGAGGGGTAAGCGATATCCATATCGAGCCGCAGGAGACCACGGTACGGGTGCGGTTTCGTCAGGACGGATTGCTTTATGACCAGATGACCTTGCCACGAGGGCACTACGCGGCCGTGATCTCGCGCATTAAAATCTTAGCCCATATGAACATCGCGGAGAGGCGGCGCCCACAAGATGGTAGATTCGTGATGCACGGAGAGAACGGCGAAGTGTATGACCTACGCATCAGCACCATTCCTGTTATCTACGGCGAGAAGGTGGTGATGCGCCTGCTAAAAAAGACCGGTATCCTCACCAGCCCCGACAAACTGGGGCTTTTGCCGGAACAGCGAGCCATTTTCGATAAGATGACGCGCCAGGCCTACGGCATTCTTCTGGTCACCGGCCCCACCGGTTCAGGAAAGACCACGACACTCTACTCGATTCTCAATCGCATTAACCAAACGGAGCGCAACATCAGCACCATCGAAGACCCGGTGGAGTACCATCTTAACGGCGTCAACCAGATGCAAGTGATGCCTCAAATCGGTATTACCTTTGCCAGTGGGCTGCGCGCTTTGATGCGCCAAGACCCCGATGTGATTATGGTGGGCGAGATACGGGATAAAGAGACAGCGGAGACGGCCATTCAGGCCGCTCTCACCGGCCATCTTGTGCTTTCAACCTTGCATACGAACGACGCACCCGGAGCCATTGTTCGGCTTCAGAACATGGGCATCGAGCCGTTTCTGATCAGTTCGGCGCTCATTGGCGTGATTGGGCAAAGGCTCGTGCGCACGGTTTGCCCGCATTGTCGAGAGCTGTTTCCCCCTCCGCCCGGCCTACTGGATTCTTTGGGAATTCGTTTGCCCAGCGGCTTTCGACCGGTGCTGGCGCGGGGTGCAGGTTGCCCACGTTGTGGAGGGCGCGGCATGAGAGGACGCACGGCCCTGTTCGAGCTAATGCCCATGAGTGAGACGTTGCGCCAAATGGCTCTTCAGCAGAGGCCCGGTAGCGACCTGCAACGGCAGGCAAAACTCGAAGGCATGATCACCATGCGGGAGGCCGGCTTACGGCGGGTTGTCGAGGGCATTACCACGCCGGACGAGCTAAGTCGCGTTCTGGCGGTAGAGCACGGAGAGGGAAACGAGAATGGATTTTAAGTGCTAGCAATATGTCGCAACTGCTCCCATCGTGCTAGAGGCACGGAGAGCGCGATCTTCACGATGACGGGATCGAATTGGGAGCCGCTGCATCGCTCTATCTCCTCAAGAGCGCTGGGGAGGGAACAGGCACTACGATAGGGCCGATTGCTCGTCATGGCATCGAGTGCATCGGCAATGGCAAAAATTCGGGAGCCGAGAGGAATCGCCTCACCGCGTAGTCCGTGAGGGTAGCCGCTGCCATCCCAAGCTTCGTGGTGATGGAGAACGATGCGGGCGGCACCGCGCAGACTTTCGATACGCGCACACATGTTGTAGCCAATGATGGAGTGCGTCTGCATTCTCAGACGCTCCTCGGAGGTCAGCTTCGTCGGCTTCAGCAGAATCTGATCTGGAATGCCGATCTTTCCGATGTCGTGCAGCAAAGCTCCACGCTCGATGTGGTACATCTCCGCTTTCGGGACGGCCATTCTTTCTGCGATCTCGATGGTATAGGCGGTAACGCGCAGAGAGTGCTCTTCTGTTTCGACGTCCCGCAATGCCAAAGCGGTGAGCATGGCATCAAGTACGGCTTCACCGGAGGCCTGTAACATCGTCCGATAGCGCTTGGTGCGGCGGCGGGCAAGCGCCTCTTGAGTGAGGTTGCGCTCGACGACCTCACCTAGCTCCTCGAGGGATTGCGATAAGAGGAACAGATCGTCCGCCCCGCTGCGGAGCGCTTGTTGGGCCAAGTGCAGATAGGCCGGTTCCATCAACAAAATAAAGGGAAGATGAGGCCACCGTTTTTTGCACTCGAGAATCAGTTCGTGTGATCGTGGTGGCGTTTCCTCTTTCCCTAGAAAGAGATCGAACGATTGGCCGGCCAGCAACTCAAACGCTCGGTGTGCTGTCGCCGCGCAGATCACCTGGTAGCCTTCGGCGGAGAGCTGCACGGCCAGAGCCTCGCGCAGTTGGTCGTTCGGCTCGAGAAGGAGAACGTTTACCTCAAGCCGATTGTGGGCCTCATCTATGCGTAAGGCGATGTCTTGATCGGCGGAAACATCGAAAGCCGGCGCTATAAGATACTGCTGAGCGTTCGAGCGGCGCATGGTCTCGGCCTCTATTCGCTTTGGGAGTCCTCGTCGGAATGGCTTTCGTTCTCAATGATAGCGCGTAGTGTATCGGAATGACGCCAGAGTCGTCCTCCGCCCGAACGTCTTGCCTTCTGAAGGGCAGCACAAGCTCTGGCGGTGAGGCTATCGGCATCGGGTGCATCCAGAGAGATGGAGGCCACACCCACACTAAAAGAGAGCCAAGGGCGGTCTTCTGCACCGGCCTGAGAGGTCATAATCTTTCGCAAGCGTTCTCCGAGAGCGGTTGCCTCCTCTTCATTCATTAGCGGGCAGACGAGTGCGAACACAGGTGTGTCGGTAATTGTTGGTAGGCTTAGGGTATAGACGAGGTCGTAGTCGCGCGTCTCCTGGCGAATGCAGCGAACAATGGCCTGCCCAATGAGGTTTTTGCCGGTTTCACCTAGAAACTCCATTGTTGGAGATGCATCCGGTGCGATGCAGACCAAAGAGAGCGGCTGATTTTTGCGCATCACCATCTCGATCATCGCATGAAGATAGACGTAACCGGCTTGTGTCGTTACCGCACCTGTAGTTTGGTCGGCGGGCAATAAAATATCGAGACGTTTTGGCGATGGGGTTGCTTCGTTTCCTAAATGCGCTTCTGGTATGGCCGTATGCGGCTCCTCCCACTCAATTTCCATCTTTCTGCGTGCTCCAATAAGCATTTTTTGAGTGCTCGCCTAGCTCCTTCTCCAAAGAACGAAAGTAGGGACATATAAGCAAGGAGCAATGGGTCGAACACTAGAGATTATCGGAGAAAGCGGCTGAATTCTTTCGAGGAGATGAGAAAAAACGGTAGGAGTATGGGGAGCGCAGAAAAACGGCGTGAAAATGGAGAAGGGCTGCGCCGAAGCAAGTCGCCATCCCTCAGAGAGGCCGTTTATAGCTCGGGTTCTGCGGAATCGGTAAGGGCGGGGGTGGGAAGGCGAGGCCGCTTCTCCGGCGGTAAGAGGCGTTCGAGGGTGTCGTCTACCGTGATAATGCCTAAAAGGCGCTCCTCTTCGTCCACAACCGGAACGGCGAGAAGGTTATAACGCCCGAGAATCTGAGCGACCTCATCGGCATGATCTTCCACATGCACGCGGATGACGTTCGGCTCCATGATCTCGGAGACGGGCGTTTCCGGCGGGGCGATGACGAGATCGCGCAGCGAGAGAACGCCTACAAGGCGGTTTTCCGCATCCACAACATAGATGTAGTAGATGGTTTCGGCTTTGGGGGCTAGTTCCCGAAGGTATTGAATGGTTTGTTCACAGGTGAGGTAGGAGTGTATGGCGACATACTCGGTGGTCATGAGGCCGCCGGCGGTATCATCGTCGTAGGCGAGCAACTCTTTAACATCGCGAGCCTCTTCCGGTTCCATCTGGTCTAGAAGCTCATCGCTGCGCGCTTCGGGCAGATCGCCAAGAACATCGGCAGCCTCATCCGGCTCCATCTCCTCAAGGATGTCGGTCGCCTTTTCATCGTCGAGCTGTTGCATAATCTGCACCTGCACCTCCGGCTCCGCCTCGGCGATGGCATCGGCGGCCGTTTCGGTATCGAGGCTCTCGATCACCTCGGCGCCTTGTTGCGGCGTCAGCTGCTCGACAATATCGGCGATGTCGGCGGGATGAAGGCGTGCGATCTTATCGTGAGAGACCTTTAGGCGGATCGTGCCCCCTTGTGCGCTTCGCTCTAGGGTCTGCACGTCGTCCCACGCGATAAGGTTGGAGCGCAGCGGGCGGCCGAGAAGTCGAAAGAGCGCTTCGATGGGCACGCTAATAACGCCTAGGCGCCTCAACAGAGCGCGAAAGCTCGCATCTACACCGACCACGCAGTACTCGGCCCCACAAACCGCCAATCGCACGTCGCTAACACGCACCACCCTTCGGTCGTGAATATCCACAATCTGCCGATCGAGCACATCTCGGCGTAAGAAAAGCACCTGCGACTCGTCGGGCTGATAGAGAGGGATGGCTTCTAGGGGGCGTCGGAGGGAGACGTCGCCGAGAATGCGACCGCTTCCCTGAGGCCCGGCAGGGTCTTCATTAAAGGTGATCTCCACGAAAGGAATGGACAGCTCATCGGACTTGCGTTTAATAAGAACGCCGCGCACCACCGGCAAACGGCCGCCAAGTTCGGCAACCAGGTCGCTCACTCTGCCGATGGGGGTTTTATCGGGAGCGAGTACGCGCTTTCCTAAAAGTTGAGTAAGGTATTTCATGGCAGTTAGGGTAGGCTAGGGAGTCTGGTGTGTTTTTATTGGGGAGGTGGTGAGAGAAACGGCTGCAGGAGGCAGGCCGGCTGCCGCTTGAATGCGCGCGATCTGCTCGGGAGTAACCGCCTCTTCAAAGGCGCGAAAGCCGGCCAGGCAAAAACCATGCTTCACAGCAAGTTTGGTGATCTCGTCCACTTGCTGTACGCTCACCTCTTTGCCAAGAGTGAAGCTTTCGTAGCGCCCCTCAAGCGCAAGCATCATGGTTTCGGACATACAGGCGTAGGCGGTATTTGGTGGAAAGCCAAAATTAAACTCTTCATGCGGCCGGTTGGGGTAGGGTAGGCGCATCTCACCGGGCACCTGCACAATTCCCCCTTCGATCACCAGCACATCGTGTCGTTCTTTGGCCACACGTACAGAGACATCGCGCGGGCGCGACACATCGCACACCACCGCGCCTCGTTTGAGATGTTCCGGTAAGATGATGGCATCTGTGGCGCTGGTAACAGTAATGATGACGTCGGCATCGCGCAGGCCTGTGGCCACATCGGTAAAAACGCGCAACTTCGCCTGCGATTGGGCCTTAAGGCGTTCGGCGAGCCGTTCAAGACGGGAGAGATCGCGCCCAACGAGGGCGACTTCCGGAGCTTCCCGGGCCAATATCTCGGCGCAAGTGGAGCCGATGGAGCCGGTGGCTCCCACAACGGCCACCACAGCATTATCTATGCGGTGCCCCATGAGACGAGCGCCCTCTTTAACGCCTTCAATGGCCGTGGCCACCGTGTAAGAGTTCCCTGTGGTGATGGCCAAATTGGGAAGCCGTTTGGCGAGACTTATGCCACCGTCGCCTACAACCGATGTGAAAGCCCCAAGCCCCATAATGCCGGCGCCTAGTTCAAGGGCGATACGGCCGCACTGTTCCAGCTTCTCCAGAACCTGTTCGTATGGGAGCGTGATCATTTGATGTGGCGTGAGGGGACAGCCGATAAACCAGCCCTCTAGCTCTTTTCCCGTTAGCGACCGTACGCCTTTTACCTCGCAGACCACCATGGGGTTTTGGCGGGTTAAGAACCATTCAATAAGGCGCACGGGCAGGAAGCGCGCGATGGGATATTTCCGCGCCACATCGCGGCGGGCATCAATCGGGTGAATAACAAAGGCGAAACGTTCCATAATCACATCGCTCGGGCGCAGGCCTCTGGTTGTGGGTTAAGCACCTGCACGTTCGGCTTCCAATCCAGCTCCTTCAGTTTCTGCAGATAGTCCTGCGGAGTTAGCTCTTCAGGACGTTTCTGTAGTAAAGTTACGAGCACGGCCTCCATAACGTTCGTGCCAAAGGAGCGCCCGTCGAACACCGGGGTGGTCGTGATCAACCGATGCACTCCTCTCTGTTTTAGTTCTTCTACGTCGGAGGGGGTTGTGGTGTTCGTGATAACGGTTTTGCCGGCAAGTTGTTGCGGCATATACTTGCTGATGTAGAGATAATCGCCTGCGATGATATCGGCCTCTTGAAAAAATCGAGGGAATTTGGGTGTATTCTGATGCTGTTTTTCGCCGGTAGGGTAGAACCACTGGAAGGGGCAGCGCACCACAATGGGAAGAATAAGGCGTGCAAGGCGTTGAAGGGTTGTCCAAGAGCGGATGGGAATGGGCAGTCCAAGGCCAAAAAGAATATCGCCAAACACGATGGAGCGGGCACGCTGTGCCAGCGCCTCTGCCATTCCAAAGCGGTCTACCGCGCTCATCAGCAGCACCGAGCTTTCGGAGAAATTCACCACCCTGTTTTCATCGAGCCAGGCGATGGTCTCTCGTTCAAGGGTATGTTTAAGGCCGCTTCCGTCCACGAAAGGCGTTTTTTTAGCGCCGGCCATCAGCGAGAGCGGCTCGCGAAACACGTAACGGCGATTGCCGGCATAGAGATAGATATCGCAGCCCCCCACGCCGAAGGCATCCACCGTGCCGTCTAGCTCCTGCACAAGGCGACGAAAACGTTGCTTATCGCCATCGGTACCGATGCGCTCGATGGAAAACTCTTCCCCAAAAAACCGAGCGATCACTTTTTTATCGCGTCGTGAGGAGCCTAGACTAATGCTGACCACGCGTTTCACAACGTTCTCCTTTTTGGAGTTAGGTTAGTAGGCACGAACACGGTTGTGCGCTCCAACGATGCTAAGGGCTATCCTCAGCCAGAGCATGAGGTTCAGCAAGGCCGCGAGGTGGCCGCCGGATAGGTAGAGCACCATGCCGATAAGCCCTAAGGCTGCTGCCAACCAGGCCAGCTTCTCTACCTGATCGCCGCGCTTATAGCGGGTAACGCGGCGTACCGTTTCTCCCACCAGCATGCCGTGAAAGAAAGCCAAGAAAATGGCCAAGAAGCCGAGATGGACGCTTATCAGCAGGCCTTCGGCTAGGAGAAGAAGCCATGCAGCCACATAGCTCACCGTTGTTCCGGCAACGAGCGCCAGGATGAACTCTTGGGGTTGCAGTTGGAGACGGGCGGCGCGACTCGGCTTTGCGCACTGTTTGCAGAGCATGCCGGCGGGGTACACCACAGAGCAGTGAGGACATATCGGCACGCCACAGCGTGCGCAGCGTAAGGAGGTTATCTCATGATGGCGGCAGTGACACCGCAGCGGCATTGCGGCATCGGGCACGCCTCAGTGCCCTCCTTTGGGTTTGTGGAAGCTGGCATCGGGCGTGTTGCCTTGGGTATCGTGGCCGAGGGAGGTGAGCTGATCGTTGAGACCGGTAACCATCTGGGCAACGGCCACACTAAGCTGCGCCGCCGTAAGCGGGGTACGGTCTGCTTTAAGCAGAGGCGAGTCGGGGCCGATCTCTCGGTGCTGCACCAGATAACGCAGCGAGGCGTAGGCCGGATTTGTAGGGGGCACGGCAATGGACACGTTCGTGGGAAGCACCTCCGATTTCGCCGTATCTTTGGCATTTGCCGGCGCGCGAGTGATGCCGTTGGCCACATAGTTTCCGATGCGGCAAAGCACCGAGGCCAGGATGTAGCGCGTCACAGGGCGGTTCTGCCATCGGCGTTCTTTTAGGGTCTGCACTACGCTTTCCGGCACCGGCTTGCTGGGGGCGGCGTGCCAGGTGTTGTCTTGAAGCGCTTTTGCCAAACGCGCAAGCGCGATGGCCGCATCTACCCGTGTGACCTTCTGTTCCCCGTGAAAGCGCCCGTCCGACTCAAGCGAAAGCAGATGGTTTTCCAGCGCTTGTTGCACATAGGCTGCGGCCCAATGGTTGGGGCGCACATCGGGCGGCAGGCAAAGCGCGGGGGTTGCACTGAGGAGAAACAAGAGAAGCCAAAATCTATTCATGAGATGCCCTCCCTTATGTCAGGCGCTGCGGCGGATGGCCGCCATATTTTCCAAAGCCCTTCCGGTTCCGATCACCACGCAGGTAAGAGGGTCTTCTGCAACGCGAACGGGTAGGCCGGTGACCGAGGAGATGAGCTGGTCGAGGCCGCGCAGCAGGGCGCCTCCTCCGGTAAGCATGATGCCGCGTTCGATGATGTCGGCAGAAAGCTCCGGTGGTGTTTTTTCCAGCACACGTTTCACCTTTTCCACGATGGCGCTAACCGGTTCGGCAAGGGCCTCCCGAATCTCTTCGGAGGTAACCTGAATCGTTTTCGGCAACCCGGCCACCAGGTCCCGACCTCGTACCTCCATGCTCAGCTCTTGTTGAAGTGGGTAGGCCGATCCGATCCGCATTTTGATCTCCTCTGCGGTACGCTCGCCGATCATGAGGTTGTAGACGTTACGAATGTAGCGCATGATCACTTCGTCCATGCGATTGCCGGCGATTCGCAGGCTTTCGCTGTGGACGATGCTTCCGAGAGAGATGACGGCCACATCGGTGGTTCCACCGCCGATGTCCACCACCATATTGCCGCCGGGGGAGGAGATGGGCAGGCCGGCGCCGATGGCAGCCGCCATAGGCTCTTCGATGGGGTAGGCTTCGCGGGCACCGGCCTCTTCTGCAGCCTGCAAAACCGCTCGCTTCTCCACGCTGGTTACTTGGGAGGGCACACAGATAAGCACGCGTGGGCGAAAGTTAAGCAGCCAGCGTTTTCCGAGCACGCGATCAAAAAGGTAGCGAAGCATGGCTTGGGTAATGGTGTAGTCGGCAATAACGCCATCGCTCATGGGGCGAATCGGCACGATATTGCCCGGCGTGCGCCCCAGCATCTCGCTGGCCTCGGCGCCCACCGCCAAGACCTTGCGGTTTTGGGCAGAGACCGCCACCACAGAAGGCTCTCGGAGCACAATGCCCTTCCCTTTCTGATAGACCAGGGTATTGGCGGTGCCCAGGTCAATTCCAAGCATAGGAAACAGATTAAACACTCTCGTAACTCCGCGCTTGTTCTTCGGGGACACGCGCGATGTCGGCGCCAAGCCCCCTTAGATTTTCTACAAGGTTCTCATAGCCCCTGTCAAGATGTTCGAGATCGGAGACCACGGTAACGCCCTGCGCCACAAGCCCGGCGATCACCAAGGCGGCACCTCCGCGAAGGTCGGTGCAGCTGACGGGAGCCCCGTTCAGTTGGGGAACCCCGGTAACGATGGCTGTTGGGCCTTCCACCCGAATGTCGGCGCCCATACGCTGCAACTCGGTGGTATAGCGGAAGCGACTTTCGTAGACCGTTTCGGTAATTACCGAAACCCCATCGGCGATGGTGAGCAGAGCGACGAAGGGTTGTTGCATGTCGGTAGGAAAGCCGGGATGGGGCATGGTCTTGATGTCGGTAGGATGGATTTTGCCCACGCGGCGTACGCGAATGCCCCCCTCGACGGGGGTGACTTCGGCACCGGCCTCCATCAGTTTATTTAGTACGGCGCGGCAGTGGTCTGGCACGGCATTACGAATATACACATCGCCGCCTGTGGCTGCCGCTGCGATGGCGTAGGTGCCTGCTTGAAGCCTATCGGGAATGATGGAGAACTCGGTAGGGTGGAGACTATCAACGCCATCAATGACGATGGTCGAGGTGCCCATTCCGCTGATTTTGGCGCCGCATGAGTTGAGAAACTCGGCGAGGTTCACCACCTCCGGCTCTTGAGCGCAGTTTTGGATGACGGTACGGCCCTGCGCACAGCAGGCAGCCATCATAAGGTGTTGGGTAGCACCGGCAGAGGGAAATTCAAGGTAGAGATTCGTGCCCACGAGGCGTCGGCACGTTCCCACATAGATGCCGTGTTCTAAGGTGAGGCGAGCCCCAAGCTGCTCCAACCCTTTAATATGGAAATTTACCGGCCTTGCCCCGATGTTGCAACCGCCGGGCATCGCCACTGCGGCCTCGTTGAACCTTGTGAGAAGCACCCCGAGCAGGTTGAAGGAGGCGCGCATTTGGCGCACCAGCTCATGCGGTGCTTGGGAGGTGGTGAGTTGGGTGGCATCTATTTCCAGCGTGTTGTCGGGTAAGAAATAGGCTTTGGCCCCAAGATGCCGAAGAATTTCGAGCATCTTATCTACATCCGTAATGCGAGGGACGTTTTTCAGGCGGGTTTTCCCCGGCACCAGCAACGCCGCAGGAATGATGGCCAGCGCGTCGTTTTTGCTTCCGCCAATGTGTACCTCACCTGAAAGGGGGGAACCGCCCCGAATAACTAGCTTTTCCACAGATAGGCAGCCTCTCTAATAAGTGCGTTTGTTGAAGCCCAAAAATTTAGGGAGCACGAGAAAGGCCCATAGATATGTCAATAGCCTTTCGCTTCATAAGCAAATTACAGTATACCCCACAGGTTGCCCATAGTTTAGTGGGTTCACTGGGAACGGCAGAACCTCGGCTTGAAGCAGGCCATTCCGAATTCTTACGAAGTTTGTTATAATTGTAGGAACTCCTTTTCTACTCCTGCCGTCTCAAAAGAAGATTTAGGTAGTGGTTATATGACGCATCAAGACGAAGTGGTTTATGAAGACATCGCGCTTCATCCGCTCTATCGTCATCGCGAACAGGCCCTGCTCCACGCGCTTCTACAATCCATAGATTACGGTGTGTTGGTGAGCGGGCTTGACCGACAAGATATCGTGGCGAATAGACGCCTCGGTGAGCTTTTCTCCATTCCACCTCGCCTGGTGGTGGAGAGCGACCCGGACACGGTGCGTGCCTGGGCGCGATCACGGGTACGTCATCCGGCGCAGTTCGAGGCGATGATTCAGCGAGCCTATGCCGACCCCTACTTTACCGGAGAAGATGAAGTGGAGTTGCGTGAGACCCCACCACGTTTCCTCCGGCGGTTTACGGCACCGGTGCTGGATGCCCAGGGGAACCCTATTGCCCGCCTTTGGACGTTTCTAGATATTTCGGAGACGAAGCGATTGCAAGCGCAGGTGCGTCGCCGTCTACACAAAACCACGCAAATCCTTCAAGAGACGCGACGCCGCCTGCTCGAGGCCGAGAAACTGCGCGTGGTGGGAACCCTCTCGGCAAGCGTGGCGCACGACATCCGCAACATTCTCTCCACCATGCGAATGGAGATCGAACAGTTGCCCTCTGAAAACGCAACCGCGCTCATCGAGCAGTTCCATCGGTTTGAGGTGCTGGCCCAACGACTGCTCGCCATGACCCATGCCGATGGGTGCTACCGGGAACAGGTCTCGCTCAACGATCGCATTCGGCATGTCGCGCCGCTTCTCACCGCTCAGGCCGATTCCTGCAACGTAAACCTCTGCTATGATCTACAGGAGGGCTTGCCGGCCGTTCTTGGTGACCCAGTTCAGATAGATAGGCTGCTTATCAACCTGTGTTTGAACGCCTTTCAGGCCATGGCCGCAGCCGGGGGCACCCTCACGCTGCGAACCTATAGCAAAGGCCAGAAGGTCTATTTGGAGGTTCGGGATACGGGGCCGGGCATCGCACCGGAGATAAAAAAGCAGATTTTTATGCCTTTCTTTACCACGCGCTCTGGAGGAACAGGGCTTGGGTTGTACAACTGCAAACGCATCGTATGTGAACATAACGGGCGCATCACGGTGCGCAGTCGGCCGGGCAAGGGAGCCTGCTTTATCGTGATGCTGCCGGCTATTGAGGGCGAAAATGGCTAGAATCTTGGTGGTTGATGACGATACGTTTTTGCTGCGTTCCCTCGAAAAGCTTATGCTTACCGAGGGGTTCTTCTGCCAGTGCGCTTCAAGCGCTAGAGAGGCGCTGCGCATTCTGGAAGGCGAGCCGTTCGACCTCGTTGTGCTCGACGTGGGGCTGCCGGATATAGATGGTTTTGCGTTATGCCGTCGCATTCGCCTGAAGCATCGTATGCCGGTGCTCTTCCTCTCGGCACGTGGAGAGAGCGCCGACCGTGTGGTGGGGCTGGAGGTCGGGGCCGATGACTACATCGTTAAACCTTTCACCCCACGCGAGTTCGTGGCCCGAGTGCGTGCCCAACTGCGTCGCGCAAACGAGTATAGCCGCCCGGTGGAAGCGCGAAACGAGATTCGCATTGGCGACCTCGTGGTGGATTTCGATCGGCACGACGCCTTTATCTCAGGAAAGCGTGCTCAGCTCACCGAGCGAGAGTTTGAGCTACTAGCCCTTTTGGCGCGTAATGTGGATAAGGTGCTCTCTTCGGAATGGATTTTTGAGAACGTTTGGGGGTTCCAAAGCGAAACAGGCCCCAAAACGTTGGCCGTTTATGTGCGTCGTCTGCGCTGCAAAATCGAGGCCGACCCCGATCACCCCAAATACCTGCTCACGGTACGTGGGTTCGGCTATCAGTTGGTGTTTCCATCCTAATATCCATAGATGCCCCTTTGGGTGCTCTAGTCAATTAGCTCCTCAATCGCTTTAACTGCGTGTAGGCCTCGTTGTTCTCTTGCATTTTCTGCGTGGTTGCCTCTCTGTTGGACGGGCTATGGAGGGCACCCTGCCTGTATGGCAGCTAGATTCACTTGACATCGGAAAGAAAGATGAAGTATTCTACATATCGAAAAATCTCGATACGATAAGAACCGAAATGAACGATCTCCTGCTTTTTGCTAAGGCGATTTCAGACCCCATTCGGCTTCGCATCCTCTATGCGTTACGAGAGGGGGAACTATGCGTTTGCGAGCTGGCCGATGCGTTAGAGCTGCGCCAATCTACGCTCTCCACGCACTTGCAGATCATCCGTCAGGCCGGGCTTGTGCAGACACGGCGCGAGGGAAAGTGGGTTTACTACGCGTTGGAACCAGAAGCGCGTCCACTGCTCGATGAGCTGTTTTCTGCCTTTCGCAACTCTTTGGAAGCGGATAGGCGTCTAAAGCGAGATGCCGAACGCATTCAGCAGCGGCTTGCCATGCGCGAGTGCGGCTGCTGCGTGTTGGGGTTTTATCAACTGAATAGGAAAGGAGGTGAAGAGAGGTGAAATCGATCGGAGCCGTTGTAACCATAAACGCTCTGCTTGCGATGCTTGTGCCCTTCGCGGTGGCTCAACCGCGCGAGACACACAAGATGGAGGTGCGCCCTAGGAAGGCACCGCAGGTTCAGGCGACAAAAGCGGTAAGACAGACAGGCTCTCATTGTCCACCAACCTGTCCGCCGTGCTGCCCACCGTGCCCGGAGTGTCCCTAGGTAGCCAGCAATGGGGCGAGTAAGCCGGTCTTGCTCGCCCCCTATCTCTTCCATTCGTCCTCACGGATAGCAGTGCAGAAACCAGAGAGCTAGGTGCTCAAGGTAGCCTTAGTGGCTGCTGAAGAGGGTGGGGCTGCAGAAACGGCCAACTTCGCGGTTTTAGAGCAAGTTGGCAGAATGAGCCTATCTTGTTCGCCCCCTATCCCCTCCTTTCGTCCGCGCGGACAGCGACGCAGCGGCCAGAGAAAGAGACGATTAAGAGAATGATTCAGGCCGCTGAGGTGTTCACCGCTAGGTTCCCTCCCCCTGTAGGGGGAGGGTGGGGTTGGGCTTGCAGAGCCGGTGATGCACCTGTCATTTCGAGCCGAAGGCGAGAAATCTTGCATTGCCATTCCCACAAGTTCTGAGGGGGTAAGGATGGGGCTGTGGCGACTGCCAATTCTGCAGTTCTAGAGGCAGTTTAAAAACAAACCTACTTTGTTCGCCCCCTATCCCCTCCTTTCCTCCTATTAGGGAGAAAGGGGGCGGTTGTGTTGAGTTCGCAAAGGAAAGGTTATCATGAGAGACTGCCTGTAGGGGTAGGCCTTGTGCTTAGCCTACCCTTTCTATAGCCTACTCCCTGTACGTAAAACAGGCCGCAAAGGCGCCATCCGCTAGGACGCTCACCCAACGATGTCCCTAGGGGCGTTCTTGAGGCGCAATGGGATTTTTTCGTGGGCTTTGACGGTATATTGATATATCGTACCTACCAAGGGCTGCGTTGCCTTTAAGTTTTCTCGATTCAATAGCAACTCTATTTCATGCAGGTTCGCTCGTGATGTCGGAGGGCCTATCTCTGGGACGACTTGGTTGCCTCCTATGGCACCGGTCGGCGAAGATGAGACCTCCTCGTGTTCTCGCTCGAGTGGCATCCGCTCGGCAAGAAGGTTGTATTGTAGGAGGTAGACGAACACCGTGAAACACTGGATCATCGAGACCCACGCCGGGCAGAGTGTTCTGATCCACTACTGCCGCTATGCAGAAAACGGTATCGGTAAAGAGGTGCTGCGTCAAGATATCGGCGGTGGCTATGTGCGCTGCGATCTGTGCGGAGAAAAGTTCCTTCCCCCCACCCAACCGCATCATCCCCGCCTTATTTTGAAACTGCAGCCTCTCTTGGAAGACTCGGTTGCCGAAGAGGAGGTTGCCCCATTCTAAGCCTTCAAACCCCTTTTACGATGTGCGGATAATTGTTGCGACGTGCGCGTGTGTTCTCTCGAAAAAGAGCGACTCTCTTGGAGAGAAAGAAAGGGGTTTTTGTGCCAAAATGGAGCGGTTCGCTCATAACACCTTAACACCGTTGAGAAGGAGATATTTATGGAGACAACCACGCCCGTCGTGGTAAATAGCTCAAGCTGGAATCAGTTTATCAAGTTTTGCATTGTGGGCGCCTCAAGCACCGTAATAGATGCCGGTCTCTTCAATCTGCTACATCTGGCTTTTGGCCTCCATCCCTACTTTGCCCGCACCCTCTCGTTCTCTGTGGCCGTCATCAACGGCTTTATATGGAACAGCCTATGGACTTTTCGTGGCCTTGGCAGCGGCTCGCGTCACGCGCAGTTCGTAAAGTTTGCCGCCATCAATGTCGTGGGACTTTTCCTTAATCTGCTTATTATGAGCGTCGTCTACTACCTGCTGAGCGGCCATCTGCCTCGCGCTCATGAGCATGCCCCATTGCGAATTAACATCGCGCTTGGAGCCGCCATCGTGGTGGTGGCCTTTTGGAACTTCGGCGCCAATAAATACTGGACGTTTCGAGGCGTGCGTCAATAGTCTACCGGACGCAGATAGTAGTCATTGATGGAGGTTGAGGAGATCATGGCCGTAGTCGGCAGGTGCCGTTTCCAGTGAGTAGAGTCCAGCCGTCCTTTCACCAACTTCACCTCCTCCTCGGTAAACCCCATTTCCAGCAGGCGTGCGGGCGGATAGCCGCGCAGCAGGAAATAGAGAATGCGGTCGGCTTTCTGATAGGAGATGCCAAAATCGCCCTCGTCTGTCTGCCCCACGATGAGGTCGGCCGAAGCCGGCTTATTCACGATGACTTCCGGCACACCCACGTAACGCGCAAGTTGCCAAACTTGAGTTTTGTAGAGGTCGCCCAGCGGGTTGATAGGAGGAGAATCGTCGGCATGCCAGGTGAAGTAACCCAACAGGCGCTCGCTTTTATTGCCGGTTCCCACCGGCAGGGTTCCCAATTTCTGGCTTTGGTCGAAGAGCACGATCATTCGCATGCGCGCCATCACATTGCCTCGACGCCGTGGGTCGGCATCGGGAGCATATTTTAAATAGCCATCCACCGCATCGGTAATAGGGATGGTCTCCATGCAGATGCCGGTTACTTCGGCCACGAGCGCAGCATGATCGAGACTCTCCTGAGAAGAGGTTTTGTAGGGCATGCGGATGCCGAGCACGTTTTTAGGGCCAAGCGCCTTTGCCAATAAGAAGGCCACCAACGACGAGTCGACCCCACCCGAAATTCCCACAACCGCCTGGTGAAACCCGCGGCGCCGGACGATCTCATCTTGGAGAAAGGCGACCAGCCAATCGGCCAACAGCGGTGCGTTGATCTGCAGAATATCCTCCGTCTCTGCTGTCAGAGGCTTGGCACAGATAATAGGTAATCGTTGACGTTCCTGCTGCATAGGCATCTACTCCCTGTGCACCCGTTGTGCGGCAACATCTAACTCCGCAACCACATCACCAAGATTGGCTTCGAGGTCGGCCAAAAGAGGGGATGTGGCCCGGGCAATGGCGACATCTTCTCTATCTATGGTAGCCGTCACGATGCACTCCTCTCGGTCGGAGCCGATAACTAAACTCTGCCCCCAAGGGTCTACCACCTGTGAGGAGCCGGTAAACCCTTTTCCTCCCTCAAACCCCACCAGGCCCGCATAGACCACCCAAATGCCGTGTTCGGAGGCGATGGCGGGTAGGAGAATGTTGTAGTGGGCGATATTGCCCACGTTCTTGCCGGTGAACTCTCGCCCGGGTGAGGCGCTGGGGATATAGAGAATCTGCGCTCCCTTGAGTGCTACAATGGTTGAGGAGACCGAATGCCAAATATCTTCACATATGAGTATGGCGGCACGCCCAAAACGGGTATCGAAGGCGCGAAAGGTGCGGCCACGAGAGACAAAGCGCTTTTCATCGAAGACCCCGTAAGTGGGCAGAAAGAACTTTCGGTGCACGTGCTTCAATCCCGGCTCAACGGCCGAAGAGGGCGCTGCCAAGGTGGCATAGAGGGCGCTGTTGTAGTAGCGGCCGTCCCATAGCTCATAGAAGCCCAGCACAATATCGAGGCACGCTTCCGAGCGATGAACCCGTTCGCGATAGAGCCGTAGCAGATCGGCGTACACGGTTTCGGCGGGGCGTGCCACCTCCCGCACGCCTCCCTCTAAAAAGTAGCCGGAGAGCACCGTTTCCGGCAGAACAAGCACATCGGTGTGTGGCAGCTCCTCCTCCAACTGCGAGAAGAGGTCGGCCACCCGCTGCAAGTTCGTTTCGTAGTGCCCTTTGGTGGGTTTGATCTGTGCTATCGCCAAATGTATCTTGGTCACCGCGTGATGCCCCTCACTCATTTTACCTTGTGTTTTCGTTGCCGGTTCCTTCTAGAATACAGCGGCAGAAGCATGGCTCTGCGGCACTCGATTAGCAGGAGGGGGCAAGGGGATGAGGCCGTCAAACGAAGCGATGCGTTAATGAATAAGATATCCTCGTCTTAAATAGGGCGAGTTGCGCCTTATGGGGATGGGCTGCATGGGTAGGCACGCGGATCGGAAGTGAAGTGGTTTCGGGAGAAAACAGAAATCATTACATGGAAAAAGGGCGGTGGCACCGGCGTTTCGGCGTCAAGGCCGACGGTGCTGCGCACTGCGCCTCTCTCAAGGCTGCCACACTTCCCCTCAAGGCCGACGCAGGGGCCCCCAGAAAATCTTGCGATTTTCTGGGGCAGGGTGCCCTCCCTCTTAGTGAGGATTGAAACGAGGAAAGGGGCTAGAGACGAAAAAATGCGTGGCTCTTGCACGAGGTTTGAGGGGCGAGGTGGAAGCAGGTATCTTTCGGTCTCCGGTCATAGACCTTAAGATCGTTCGTCCCTCAATTTCGAGCAAGTGTGTGCAAGAGCCACGCCACGCGAGCCTTAGGCTAAGTTCCCTTCTTCTCGCAAAATGGGAGCGAATGTTCCCATCTTCCGAGCCGTTAGGAGTTAGGAGTCGTGCTGTCCAGAGTCACCGTCGGCGTTTCGGTGAGGTAGAAGTTGGCGGTGGTGTTGAACTGATAGGGCGTTGGGTCGAAGCCACTTCCGCTGGCAGGCGGCGTTACAAACGGACCGAGCGCCTTCACCACATCGTTAATAGTTTGAAACTTAGGGCCGGTGGTAGAAAAGGTGCGTTCAAAGGCGATGTTGTTCGCTGCATGCCCACTGGCCCCCACGACCGATTCAGGGGTTCCACTAAGCCCTGTAACGGTGGTAAGCCCTAGATCGGCTGCGATAACACGTCCGAGGGTGCGGTGCTCGCTCTCCACTCCAAGAATCTGGCCTGCCAAAACCTTTAGGGCGCTGGTGGAGAGGTCGCGAATGCCGATAAGGTAGGCTGCAATGAAGGCATCCTCAAGAGTGATCAGGGTATTAACAACCGTCTGCGCGTTCTGCTGGCCGTTAGCGGTTGTGAACATGCCGGTGGGGAAATAGAAAGTGAGCGCGAGCGGCTGTGCACCGGCCCCTACAAGAACCTGATAGTGGAGGGCCTCCTGCTCACGGCCGGCCACGAGATAGGCCTGGTCGTTCGCATTTCCATTGAGACCGTTGGTGTAGACGGCCGATTTGATGATGTTGTCGTACATTACGGTAGCCAGCGCTTCGGCCGTGGCCGCAGCGTTGATGATGGTAGCATCCTGATTAGTTGAAGAAGAGCTGCTTCCTCCACACCCCGAAAGCAAAAGGCCCGCCGTGGCACCCAAACCAAGTGTTCCTACTCCCGCCATAAAACGGCGTCGAGAAACAGCTTTTTGAAGCTCGTTCATAAAACAGTATTTCCTCCCTTAATCTGTTCAGAATATGGTTCGCGCCATGCTCTGAGCTTGTGCAGGAATGGGTTAACCGTACCGATTTTTTCCTGCTACTACCATCTTAACCTATGAAGATTAAAGGGAGGTTTCCAGAAGGTTTCACGAAGTTTACAATTTTGGGCTTTAGCCCGCGAGAAAGCCATTCGGTTTAACCGAGGTGGCTCATGCGTTGCTTAGAAGCTGCGCGGCTTTAGCCGCTGCAGAGCGTCACAATTTTGACCTAACCCAACCGGAAAGGGTTTGGAGGTTGTTTTCGGGCTTTATTTGCATCCGGCAGAGCCGAGGCCGGGCTGCAAAGGCACCGGCGTTTCGCTCGGCTTCCTTGAAGAAGGAGAAATATTCATCCCTTTGGTCGCCGTCCTTGCCCTAAAAGCCCATACATGAGGTATCCTTTCATATGCTAGGTATCATATAAAAGGAGACGTTCACGATGCTCGCCCTAAAAGTAACTCCCAACGAAAAGCAAACTGGCCAGCTCACCCTAGAGCATCTGCAGGCCGCGCGAGAGGCTATTCTAACAGAGGGTTTTGTTGTCCTCGAAGATGTGGTAGATAAAGCCCATCTGGCCATTCTAAGAGAGAAGATGCTGGAGGATTTGCGATGGCTGCAGGCCCGACAGGACGCGCCCTACAACTGGAATCGGGGAAATATTCAACAAGACCCGCCGCCGTTCCCACCCTACCTTTTTCGGGATATTTTGGTAAACGATCTCGTTATCGCCGTGACGAGGGCGGTGCTCGGCCCGAAGCCGCGTAATGTGTTCTACAGCGGCAACACGGCCTTGCCAAGCCCGTACCGTCAGCCAGTGCATCTTGACATGCCTCAACTCTACAAGGAGGACGGCAGCGTATCGGCCCCCTATGCGCTGGTCATTAACGTGCCGGTCGTCACCATGAACCCCGAAAACGGCAGCACGGAGATATGGCCGGGAACGCATGTTTACGCGGAGGTAGATAACAACTGGCCTAACTTAGAGGTTCCGGAGGCGGTTCTTGCACGCCAAAGAGAGAGCACCCCACCCCTGCAACCCACGGTAGAAGAGGGATCCGTGTTGATTCGAGACATACGCTTATGGCATGCGGGAATGCCGAACCGAACGCACACACCACGCCCGATGATCGCCATGATCCATGCCGCCTCATGGTATCACTCTATTGGCAGCAATCTACGTTTTCCAAAGGGCACAGAGGCCTTTTTCGCGCATCCAGAGCTGGTCACCGAAGCCGCCTTCGTTGAGGAGCCTATAGACTACCTCAATCAGCCTCATGGTTTTGCCTATCAGCCCGATGCGGAATAGACGGCACGGCTCACCTCCTACCCCCAATTCCCTGCAATAGGCTTTTCTAGGTATGATCTCGTAACATTTTCAGAGAGGCGGATAAGTTGCTGTGGAGTTTATGAAAGCGGCGGTTTTGGAAGACATCGGCCGTCTTGAAGTCCGCGAGGTGCCCATACCGGAAGTTTCCGACGATTCGGCACTGATGCGCGTGGAGGCGGTTAGTATCTGCGGCTCGGATGTGCGCATTCTTCACCATGGAAACCCGCGTGTTAAGCCGCCGACCATCATCGGCCACGAGACGGCGGGAGTGATCGTGAAGGTTGGGCGCAACGTAAAACGGGTGAAGGAAGGCGACCGTGTGGCGCTCGGGGCCGATGTTCCCTGTGGGCAGTGCCGTTGGTGCAAAACGGGGTTGGGTAACAACTGCTCCATCAACTATGCCGTTGGCTACCAAATTCCGGGCGCCTTTGCAGAGTATATGCTGCTTCCGAAACTGCTTCTGGAGGAGGGGCCGGTAACACCCTTCTCTGAGCGCCTCTCGTTTGAAGAGGCAGCGCTTGCCGAGCCACTTGCCTGTGCCATAAACGGCTTAGAGCTGGTGAACATGGGGCCGGGGAAAAGTGTGGTCATCATCGGGCTAGGGCCTATCGGCTGCATGATGATCGATCTCGCACGCCATTTTGGCGCCTCAAAGGTCATCGGGGTTCAGCGCAGTCGGGCTCGGCTGGAGATGGCGAAGTTCTACCAGGCCGATGTTTATATTGCTGCGGCGGAGGAGGATGTCATCGCTCGTTGCCGAGAGGAGACGGAGGGGGAAGGCCCCGACGTTGTTATTACCACCAGCGGTTCGGTAGAGGCGCACGAACAGGCTGTAGAAATGGTAGCGCATCGGGGCTATGTAAATCTGTTTGGGGGTCTGCCCAAAAGCGCCCGTCCGATGCAGCTCTACTCGAACACCATTCACTACAAGGAGTGTTTTCTCACCGGATCGCACGGCAGTGTGCCACGCCAGCATGAGAAGGCCGTGCGGTTACTAGAGGAGGGAGTGGTGCGCGTGAAACCGCTCATTACGCATCGCTTCCCCCTAACGCAGATACACGAGGCCTTTGCAGTGATGGAGAGCCGCCAGGGCATGAAGGTTACGCTCTATCCGCACGGTCTACCCAAGGCGGATTGAGGTGTCGTCCGACACCAACAACACGGGGCGACACCAGGCGCCCGAAGCTCCTTTAAGGTGAACGGGTAGCGCCATGAACAGCTGGGGGCTGGGTAAGTTGCAGACCTCCGGTGGCAAGCGCAGCTCCTCCACAATCCAGATGCCGGCCCCCAAAAGGATGGCGTGTACGGCCTTATCGTTTTCCGCGTCCCAACCCCCGATGCCCCAATGGTCAATGCCTAAGCCACGCACCTTTTGTGCCACCAGCCATTCCGCCGTGGAGGGCACGATTTTAGGCGATTCGTAGAGCCATCGCTGGCTGCGTTCGCGAATATCGCCCCAACCGGTGGCGAGCAATACAATGCTATCGGGCAGCAAGGGATGGGGCAGAGCGGCGACCAATTTTGCCTCGGTGATCGGCTCTTTGGGCTGCAGAGGGCGCAGATCGGCGATATAGGCAGGGCCTACAAACCGCTCGAGGGGGATGGAGTCAATAGAGGCGCCGTCGGCAAGGCGATGGAGAGGGGCATCTATGTGGCTGCCGGTGTGGGCTGCGAAAGTGAATAGCTCGAGCTGCCAGTCATCTTGGGGGTGTTGAAGCTTCATTTCAAAGCGAATGGGTGGATGCGCCGGGCAGTTGGGCCCTCCATCGGAAATGGGCTGCGAGAGGTCTATAATCTTCACGGTGTTTCTCCTGAAGAGGTGCTGGTCGGTTGGTTCAGTGGGGCCACTTCGTCCACATAGATGCTCCCATTATGTCCTACTCGATACACGATGCGAGCCGGCCGATTCAATTGTAGTCTGTCGAAAGCGATGACCTTGCCGGCCTGATAGAGATGGCCGTGAAAGCGTACCACCACCAGAGGCGGCTGCGGGGTGCCCAAAAGCGAGCTGCCGGCGGGCACCAGGGTAACCACGACGGCAGTACCGATGCGCGGGCGAACGCCTCGCAGGTTTTGGCGGGTGAAACCGCGCAATAGGGGGTCGGCAAACAGGAAAGAGAGCAGAGTGATGCTACCGACTATCAGGATCACAGCACGCACGATGCGCTGCTGTTTAGATAGCGGCGATTTCTGAAATTTCCTTGTTGAAAGAACCTCTCTTTTCCTTTCCAGCATCATCTACACTATTCTACCTGCTAACCTTATCTACGAATCATTCTCTCCATACTCTCTAACCCAAATGCCGTGTGGTGGCAGACCATACTTTCGGTCTTCATCGCAAACATCGAATTGACATCCCTTTATATCTATCAATCGGTTTCGGTCTCCCACAAAAGGGAGGCAACATCTACCCATGAAGCTAAAATCTGCGTCCGCTAGCATTCGTTCAATGGCATTTGCGTCTGATAATGGATTTTGGAGCGGGGCAGTCTTTCCTATACCGATAGAGTATTATAAGTTGTACAGAGCCTACACCACCGCCCAGATGGCATAAGATACGGTCTTATGAAAATTCCACACCCTATACCTTATCAAGGCAGTAAGCGCCAGATCGCAAAATATATTCTAGCCTACTTCCCTCAGAGCACACACTCTCTGATAGAACCTTTTGCAGGTTCTGCAGCCATCTCTATTGCGGCAGCTTGTTATGCGAAAGCTTCCAAATTCCACTTGAACGACAGCAATACGGCTCTGATGGCACTTTGGAAGGAGATAATCTACAATCCACACCACATTGCAGAACGTTATGAACAGCTTTGGAAAGAGCAACAAAGCGATCCCAGAGCCTATTATGATGAGGTTCGAGAAAAGTTCAACCGCACACAGCAACCACACTACTTGCTCTATTTGTTGGCTCGTTGTGTGAAAGCCTCTGTTCGTTACAACCCACGAGGTGAGTTTAACCAAAGTCCAGATAATCGAAGGCTAGGCCGTAATCCTCAGCGTATGGCCGACGATATCCTCGCGGTTTCCAAACTATTTTATGGCAGGGTCGAATTGACGAGTTGCGACTATACGGAAGTGTTAGCCAAAACAACACAAGAGGACTTAGTGTACATGGATCCACCTTATCAAGGTGTTTGTGACAATGGAGAACCACGCTACTTTAGTGGGATCGATAGAACCGCTTTTGTGCACGCTTTAGAAGAACTAAATCGAAGAGAGATACCCTACATCCTCAGTTTCGACGGACGTACCGGCGACAAAAAGTATGGGAAGGCCCTTCCCATCGAGTTAGACTTGTGCCAGATTGAGATTAGAGCCGGCCGTTCGAGCCAAGCGACACTGTTAGGCCGAAATGAGATCACTTTTGAATCGGTCTATCTGTCTAAAGCTTTGGTGGAGCGTTTAGGCATGGAACGGCGAAAACCTGTTTCCCAACTGATTGGAGAACCGGTGCCTCAGCTCCGGATTCTAGAATGGTAGCCTTATGACATCAGAGAAACCGGAAGAGAGACTTCGTCAATTGTTACCGTTACTGGGGAACAAAAGAGCCAGAATCGTTATTGAGCATATTCTGCAACAGGGTTACATTTCAACAGAGGAGTTGCAAAAGAACTACGGTTATAATCATCCGCCTCGAGCGGCCCGAGACGTTAGAGAGTTAGGGATACCGTTGGAAACGTTTCGGGTTAGGTCTAGCGAGGGGCGTATCATCGCGGCTTATAGGTTCGGTGACTTAAGTACCTTGCATTTCGGACGGCTACTGGGAAGAAGGAACGTTCCACGTTCATTAAAAGCAGAGTTATATCGCGCTGCTCAGGGAAAATGCGGGATATGCAACGGTGAATTCGAACTAAGGCACCTCCAAGTGGATCATAGAGTGCCCTACGAGGTGGTTCGAGAAAGCGAAATTTTGACGTGGAATGCAGAGGACTATATGCTGCTGTGTGGAGCTTGTAACCGTGCAAAATCTTGGTGTTGTGAGCACTGTCACAACAGATTGAAAGATAAACAACCTCATCTTTGCCAAAGCTGCTATTGGGCTAGCCCAGGAAGTTATACACACATCGCGCTCCGCGAAATTCGACGTGCGGATATTGTGTGGGAAGGCGAGGAAATTCCCTTCTATGATAAACTGAAACGTGCAGCCGACACGTCAGGCCGCACGGTACCGGCCTACATAAAGCAACTGATCGCGAAACTGTTAGATGAAGCGTAATTTTGGCTTTTCTAGAGTGTGGTTCCTGTTAGGATGTCTGTTGTTCGCTCTCTTGAGGACGGGTGCGGCGGCTGCGCCACCACCTTTTCTTCATGTCGAGAACAACGCTCTCTACCTTGGAGACCTCCCGTTTCGCAATATCGGAGTTACCATCCCCGACCTCTTTGATCGCTTTTTGAGCGGCCACGAGGCCTCGGCAGAAAAGGCTCTGGCCGATGCTGAAACGGTGGGGGCACGCTTTGTGCGGTGTGCTGCCATCCCTTCCAGCCAAACTTTGTTCTCTCGATATCGTTCCGATCCCAAAGGCTATTTCGCTGCTTTCGATGCCATGCAGGCCGCCCTTCAAAAACATCATCTGTTGCTGGTACCCTCGTTGCTATGGGATGGGCAGACCTTAGTACGGGCGGCTCAAGAGCCAAACGAGGGCCTGCGCGCGCTTTTTACTACAGGCACACCGGCCTACCAATTGGCAAAGGCCTACATCACGGCGATGGTGTTGCGCTATGCCAACGACCCTTACATCCTCTTTTGGGAGATCGGAAGCGACCTCGACAGAGAGGCCGATGTGCACTCCCCAAACGACCCAGTCGCCTACAGCTCCGACCTGCTGAGCGCCTTTTTAGGGCAGATGGCTCAACAAATTCATAGGTTAGATAAGCGCCATCTGGTCTGTTCCGGAAACGGAATGCCGCGCCCCGACGCCTGGAACCTTTACGAATCGCGCCGGCAAGGCTTCACTCAACCAGCAGGCCCTCCGCAGCCACTCGACACATTGCCTCAGTTTCGCGAGATGATGGCACTGCGCAACCCAGCCGGTATTGACATCCTTAGCGTGCACCTTGCGCCCCCCGGCGAGGCCACGCCTCTCTGGTTAACCCGTGATGACACGCAGGCGCTTACTCTACCGTGGGTGCAGCGCATCGCCCTCGACCTGCACAGGCCGCTGTTTGTAGGTGCCTTTGGCCAAGCGGTTCAGAACAAAGGCGTGGAACTGAACGCTCCTTGGATGCTTAACCTAATGCAGAGGTTGCAAATAACGGATGCGCCGCTCGCCGCCGTGCAAAATTGGGAGTCGGACCCGCCTACAGACTTTACCCTTTCGTGGCAAGCCACGCCAAAGCTTGCTGTGGCCTTGAAAACCGCTAACGCTTTTATCGCCGACACAGTAATACGTCATGTGTTGGTGGCTCTGCCGCCACAGTTGTTTGCCACCGAGACCGCCGTGGCGAACGACCGTCTGCACACGCTTGCCACCCAGCTACAAACGCTTTCGCTCCCTTTGCTAGAGGCGATGCGCCTACCGCCCAACGGCAAGGAGGGCACGCTCATCAATCGCACCGGCACGAGCCTGCTTCTCCCTTATGACCAAAGCCCTCGTTTTCGCGTGGCCGATCTCGCGCTGTTAGCTCAAACCGGCTTTCTCTCATCAAAAGAGCTAGAGGGGTGGATTCGGCTGCTGGCAAGGCTGCAAAACGGCAGCGAGCCGCTTCACTTCCCCGGAGGACTCACGGTTCCCGCCTACAGCATACCGGACTGGATCGCCCCCGATGGAACGGCATGTTGGTTTCCCGATGCGAAGGGGGGTAACGATCAGGGCACGGGGGCCTTTGGGCACTTACCGCCGGCAGATGGCGCCTTTTGGTTTTTGTTGTTGGTGCAAGCAGATATAACCCAACATGGCGACCCAAGCCTCTTACGGGCGCGTTTTCGCACGACGCAGGGCACCCTGCCCTTATGGCAGGTCTGTGAGAACGCCTTTAACTCCATACAGGCCGATAGCGCGACAGGCCTTGTTCCTGTGGGGGAGACGTCGCAAGGCTCGCGTGCGGACTGGGTCTTCGCCGACCGGGTGCATAAGGCCGGTTTTTGCCTCATGCCATCGCTCTTGCGGCTGCAAGCTGCCCAGATTCTGGCAACCCTCTTCAGCGCCATTGCCGATGCGGTGCGTGCAAGGGACTACCAAAGTCTTGCAGATCGCATTCGGGCCTCGCTCGTCTCCACCTTCTACGTTCCCTTGGGCCAGGTGAACGGTCAAGATGTGGGACTTTTGCTTTCGGCCACCAAACAGGGGCGACGCGAGGACATTTGGGCTTCCGCTTACGCGCTCGTGTTGCAGGCTCTACCTAGTGACATCGGAAACGCTGTTTCGCGCCATCTCGACCAACTCTATAAGGCAGGTGGCCTTACTTTGCAGGGCTATGTGCGGGCGTTACCGCCGTCCGGCAGTTACGGAGGCTATTGGGAAGCCTCCACTGAGGCGCCAGATACAGGGGAAAACGGTGGGTACTGGGGATTTCCGGTAGGCTGGTTGGCCGTTGCAATAGCCCAAACCGATCGACCGGCGGCCATACAGCTTCTGCAGCAGTATGCCGATTCACTCCAAAAGGAGCTTTCGGCCGGTGCGCCTTGGGAGTGGTGCAATGAAAAGACCGTCTTTGGGGCGCATTGCCTACTCTCTGCCGCCTACCCGTCGGAGAGTGTGCTGGAGGCCTTAACGGGTTTTCTGGGCGAGTAAACCCCTGTGTGCTGGCGCAAATTTGCCCCCTTAACATCCCTGTATCGCACCATGAATGAGAATGACCGTTGGCGGATGTAGAGGGTAAAGGGTATTTCGTGCGAATGAGAACAACTCTTGCTGAGGTTGTTCTGAATATGTGTTTCTAGCCGGAAGCAGCAGCACGGCGAAGCCGATCCCAAATGGCCAGCCATTCCTGCGTTTGAGGAGGGGCGTCCACCACGATCCGGGTCACCTCGGCCGCCTCCAGCTCCCGCAAGGCGGCATAGAGCCGACGGGCGTAAGCCTCTGCCGAAGCGGGCATCTCCAGCACCAAGCCGTTTCTCGAGTCTAGCTCTCGCGGTTGCAACGTTAGCCATCCCACCCGCTCTCCTTGTGCCACCAACTCCTGCACCCGTAGGGCCGTGTCCTCACCGATCTCTAGGGGGACCTTGGGCGCATAGTGTCGGCTTAGCATGCCGGGCGATGGAAGAGGGGCATTCTGCTGTTTCTCCTCACGAGCCGCCTTTAGCGGGGGCAGTCGAACCGGCCCGATAACCTGCTCAATCGCTGCCGGAGTTATCAGCCCCAGCCGCAGGATGCGAGGTGGGGCTTCTGCCAAACTGAGCACCGTGGATTCTAGCCCCCCTGGTGTAGGCCCTCCATCGAGGATAAGGGCGATTTGCCCCTTAAGGTCATCCCACACATGCTGGGCAGTTGTAGGGGAGACATGGTTGGAGCGGTTGGCGCTGGGGGCGGCGATGGGAACTTCGGCGGCCTCCAACAGCGCCCGCGCCACCGGATGCGACGGAGCCCGCAGCCCTACGGTAGTTCCGCCACCGGTTACCTCATCGGGAACGGCCTCGCTTTTAGGAAGAACCAGGGTGAGTGGCCCCGGCCAAAATCGCTCGGCAAGCCGTTGCGCTTGCAATGGCCACGTGGTAACAAGCGGGCGTGCCGACTCCGCATCGAGCACATGCACGATCAGCGGGTTGGTAGCCGGGCGGCCTTTGGCGGTAAAAATAGCGGCCACGGCTTGCGGGTTCAGCGCATTAGCCCCCAAGCCGTAGACCGTTTCGGTGGGAAACGCTACCAGTTCTCCGGAGCGAATGCGGGCTGCTGCCTCCCTAATCGCCTCCGGCGTGGCGGGAAGGAGTTTGGTATCCATCATATGCCTTTGGCGATCATCTGTTCGTCGGCGAGGCGTAACGATAGAGGGGCGTCGGAAGGAGGCAGAGCGTCAATGGCTTCCGCCATATCGGCAATAAGGTGGTTCAATCGCTCAATGGCCTTGAGGTCGGATACCTCGCCGGCTCGGCGCCATTCGATCTCCTGCAAACGGACGTAGATTTCTACGTCGTGGTACCGGCTTAGCTCGCGGCGCGCCTCCTTCGTCAGCACAAGAGGCAGGGCATCCGGTTGATTGCACACCACGAAGAAGCGGCGCTCGAAATCTGGGTCGTTCAACTCAATGCCGGCACCAGAGTCCCCGGAAAACCGCGCGGTTTTCTGGGGCAAGCTGCCCTTTCCCTCCTCCGTAAAGGAGCGCTCTTTGCGCGTCTGCATCTCTTCCAAAAGACTTTTGCGACGCACGCCTAAGACGAAGCTGGCGGGGTTGCCTATAGGCAGAGCGCCGCGAGTGTGGTAGTAGGGCGTTTCGTCTTCGTGGCTGACCGCCGTCTCTAAGAGGAAGGGACGGCCGCGGAAGGTTGCCGCAATACAGGCGGGAGAGAAGCGGTTGCGCATACGGATTTCCCCGTGAAGGCTTTGGGCGTATCGGCGCCAAGCCGCCCCAACGCTCCAACGCCGCCATAGCCACAAAAGAACCATCACGAGCAGAAAAAGAGGTAACAATACCTCGAACGGCGGGTCATGCGGCGCCGCCGCCGGATCGGTCTCGCGTCCTGGCGGTCTTTTCAGGGTTATAGTTGATTGATGTTGTTGGGGCATGGCGCCACCTCTTCTCGGAGACGATCAAAGCTCCGTTTTGCTGATAGGGCGACCCTCCGAGTCGATCTCGTAAACGATGGGCACGCCGTTAGGAATATTGAGGTCAATGACCTGCTCTTCACTTAGATTATCGAGTTTCATCACGATGGCACGCAGACTATTCCCGT
>NZ_DATGKU010000095.1:0-9755 GCF_035294505.1 Chthonomonas sp.
CGCCGAGTTCTTTCATGGCGAGACCGGTGTGAACTTGGGGATGCACCTCTCTCCATGGGTAGCACCTACCTTTATTTGGGCGGTGCTTGAAGGGCTTTTGGGGCTGCGTTGGGAGGCAGGGGAGGCTCGGTTCAAGCCCCATTGGCCCTATGAATGGCACGAAGTCACCTTGCAGAACGTTCCTACATCGAAAGGGGCAAAAGATTACGTGCTGGAGCGAGAACGGTGAGTGAGATGAATAAAATAATATGCTAATAGAAGAATATCCTACCTTGCGCCGGAGTGCATGGGGGGTGTATAATGAATTTGTTGCTAAAGAGGTCTTTGCGAGAGTGAGGAGCACGAAAATTGTCATCGGCCAAAGTTGATAAAGAACTGGAAATCCTGATCCGTGCCCGCTACCCCATTATCTACATCGTATCATGGGAAGAGCAGCGGGTAGAGGACGCTTTGCGGCGCATCGCCCAGGAGCGCGGAAAAAAGCTTTTTGTGTGGACGGTTACCCAAGGTATGGTGACCAATCCCAACCACCGAGATAACGCCACCCGCGATCCTTTGGCGGCGCTCGATGCCGTGAACGATTCACGCGATCAGGCGATCTTCCTTTTAAAAGACTTTCATGCCTTCATCAACGATGTTACGGTGACGCGAAGACTGCGCGACCTCGCTCTCGTTCTTAAAACCTCACATAAATCGCTTATCATTCTCGCCCCGTTCCTTAAGCTGCCTTCCGAGCTTGAGAAGGACATCGCCGTTGTGGACTATGCCCTGCCGGACTACGAAGACCTCGACCTCATTCTTGAGCGCGTGATCCAGGCGGTGAAAGATAACCCAAAGGTGAACTGTAATCTCAGCGAGTTGGAGCGTGACCAGGTTTTAAAGGCCGCTCAGGGGCTGACGGCCATGGAGGCCGAGAACGTGTTTGCCCGCTCGCTCATCGAGCGCAATCGCTTCGATGTGGACGTGATCCTCGGCGAGAAAGAGCAGATCATCCGAAAATCCGGCATCCTTGAGTACTATCCCTTCAATGAGGGCATTCAGGATGTCGGTGGTCTCGACCTCCTTAAAGATTGGATGCAAAAACGCACTGTGGCCTTCTCGGAGAAGGCAAAAGCGTTTGGTCTGCCCGACCCGCGTGGGGTGCTGCTGCTGGGTGTGCAGGGGTGCGGCAAAAGCCTCTCCGCGAAGGTGATCGGCTCGCTTTGGCGTTTGCCCATTCTGCGCCTCGATGTGGGCCGCATCTTTGCCGGCCTTGTGGGGGCTTCCGAAGAGAACATGCGTAAGGCGATTCGTGTGGCCGAATCGGTGGCCCCGTGCGTCCTTTGGCTCGATGAGTTGGAGAAGGGGTTCTCCGGCACGCAAAGCTCCAGCTACTCCGACGGCGGCACCACAAGCCGCGTTTTCGGCACTTTCCTTACCTGGATGCAAGACAAAAAGGCGCCTGCTTTCGTCGTGGCCACCTCTAACGATGTCACCGCTCTTCCCCCGGAGCTGTTACGTAAGGGCCGCTTCGACGAGATATTCTTCATAGACCTGCCCGCCCGTGAGGAGCGCAAAGAGATTTTCCGCATCCACCTGCAGAGAAGACATCGTGACCCCGAAAAATTTGATCTTGACCTTCTGGCCGCAGTCACCCCTGGCTTCTCCGGCGCCGAAATCGAGGCCTTGGTGGTGGAGGCGCTTTATGATGCTTTTGATAAGAACAGCGACCTCACTACCGACGCCATCGTACAGGCCGCCACCCATACCGTGCCGTTGTCCATGACCATGCGTGAGCGCATTGAAGAGCTGAGGGACTGGGCGCGCACTCGGGCACGCGCCGCCTCCAGCGCGCATACCGAGACGATGGGGGAGATCACTGAACAGTTGATGTTGGCGAAGTCGGGAAAGTTTGGCTCGCTTTTAGAATTATGAAGACGAAAAGCAACAGACGACGGGCACGAACTAGAGAAAAACGGTGGAATTCGATCGCTTCCGCTTTTTAGAGTTTGAAGATCAATCGGCCTCAACGACCTCACCCGATGAGGGCGCCCGTTCCGAAGAGACCGCTGCCCCTAACTTGTTTGAAAGCGAATCGCTAGAGCTGCGCGTTGTGGAAGTTATCGGTGCCCCAGGCACAGGGGTGGGGGAGTTTCGATGCCCAAAAGGCTTGGCAATAGACGCCGATGGCGCCCTCTATGTGGCCGATAGCCTCAATAGACGGGTGCAGCGCATCGCCCTCAACGGAGATGTCGTTAGCTTCGAGCCTTTCTTGGAGCCGCAGGCGGTTGCCGTGCATCCGCAGGGACAATGCCTCTTTGTAGCCGACATGGGCGACCATTGCGTCTACGGCGTAGATAGAATGGGACGTCGTTTCCAAAGGCTCTCCGGCTTCGTTAATCCCTGCGATATCGTGTTCGATGTGGAGGGGTTTTTGTGGGTCGCCGATGCCGGCAACGGCCGAATAGCGCGGTTGCATCCCTACACGGGCGACTGTGCGCTCAGCGTAGGACGCGAGAGAGGGCTTGTGCATCCCGTTGCCCTCGCATTTGATGCAACCGGCGCCCTCTATGTTGCCGACGACTACCTTGGCACCATCGTGCGTTTTGCGGCCAATGCCCAGCCCACCTCCGTTCTCACAGGCGTGCATCGCATCCGAGATCGGGGACAGTTTGCCCTCGATCTGCAGGGTCGAATCTATCTTGCCGATCCCAACGCCGATAGGGTTATCGCATTCAATTCCCAAGGAGAGGCCCTTGCGGTGCTCCAGCGGCTGCCAGGGCGCCTAGGCGCGCTGCATGCACCAACCGGCTTGGCCTTAGAGCCGAATTATCAAGGGTTTTACGTTAGCGATACCCAAAACCACCGTCTGTTGCGAGTTGTTCTACAGCTATCGCGCTCATGATGACCGTTCGTAACCTCCAGCTTGAATGGCAGCAGCGCCTCCGCGGAGCCTATCCGTTGCAGGGCTACCCCCTAAGCGACCAAGGTGCACTCACGCTTGCATGGCCACATCCTATTGAACCGCGCACCTATGAGGTCGTTCGCATCGTCTCCGAGCAGAGCCGAGAGACGGTGGCAAGGTTTTCCGCCGAAATCCTGCAGAAGCTGCTGCTTAGCGCCGTCGCCGAATCGTTCTTAGGCATGCGGCCCGAGGAGGTCTATCTGTTTGCCGAGGGTGAAAAACGGCGGCTGATTATGGAAAAGCGGGTGATCTACCTCGATGCCGGTATGGACATAGGCGGCTCGCGCTTTGCTGCCCTCTACTCCGACATCTCCGGCCAAAACTTCGCGCTGGTCTATGGAACCTTCGCCGGCAAGACGCTTTGGAGTGTGGAGCTTGAAGGGGTGGCCAACTGCGTTGCGGTGCAGCAAGAGGGACGGCGCATTGCAACCGCCTATGAGAGCGGCCTGATCCAGCTGTTCGATGCAAACATGCGGGAGTGTTGGCGGTTCGAGACCGAAGAGCCGGTCACGCTGCTGGCCTATGCCGCGGAGGGTGAAGAGTTGGCCTACGGCACGCAAACGGGATGGATCGGCCTGTTGGACGCAGAGGGTACGCGCCGTTGGCAAACCAAAGTGGCAGGGCCTATTCACGCCATTGCGATGGCGAGAGAAGGGCAGCTTTCCGTGGCCCTTTGCGGTTCCGAAGAGAACCCGCGCGTTCCCACAAAGCTGATCTGTCTCGACCAGGCCGGTCAGCCCGTTTGGGACTACGAGGGCGATGTTCCCTTTACCGGTCTCGCCTGTTCTCCCAGTGGCGAATACATCGCCGCATCGGCTCAGGGAAGTCGTTTCAGCTTATATCGGGTGGTCAGCGTAGCGGTAGAGGCCGCCACGGCAAGCCGGAAGGATTGGAAAGCCTATGTGCAGCTTGGGCAAGAGTCGGGCGACATGAAGACGGCGCTCCAAAACCTCTATTCCTACCTCGAAGAGTGCCCCGACGATGTGGAGTGCTGGCAGCAGTTTGAACAGCTGCGGGCGCAGTGGATGGCCGACGTTCAGCAGGAGCTGGCGCATCTGCGGGCCGAAGGCGATTGGGAGGCAGCCCTTGCGCTCCTTCAAGAGGCGCTGGCCTTTCAGCCCTACGACGTGGCGCTGTTTCAGCAAAGTGTGGAGTTGAGGCAACGCTTCGCCGAAGCGCTGCTGCAGCAGGCGAACGACCACCTTCAGGAAGGCCAAGTGGAAGCCGTAGAGGCGCTGTTGCGCAAGGCGATTCTACTTAGGCCCGATCACGTGGAGGCACGTCGGCTGCTGCAAGAGTTCCGTGCCGGCAGAGCGCAGGAGGCCGATAAAGAGGCGCAGGAACGACTAATGCAAGGAGATACGCAGGGCGCTCTCGCCTGTTATGAACGCGCTCAGGCGCTTGCCCCCACCACCGAGCGGGCGCAGATAATTGCCCATCTTCAGGTTCAAATGGATTTTGAGCTTGGCAAGCAGGCCTACGACCGCTCGCGCTATGCCGAGGCCATCTTTCAGTTCCGAAAAGTGCTGCAACGCGACCCAAACCATGCCGAGGCTAAGCGTTATTTGGAGTTTGCCCAACGTTTCGAGCAAGACACACTCTCCGATACCGTCAGCGACCGTTTTCGCAACCTTGAAGAGTAGCAAACCGTTTTAGGTCTCCCGTCCAACTCTGTGGCGCACCCTCCAACGGCACTCTCTGGATTATCCGCCGCAATCAAGTGTTGAACTACAGCCCTCCGGGTTTCCTACAGGAACAGGCCGATCCTGGCAATAATCTGTATGCCTTGCCCTTCCAAGGCATTTCTTTGAAACCTTTTATTTTGACTCTGAAGGAAAGGCGGAGTAAGAGCGAATCGCGCATTGATGGGCCTACGTCGAAACGCTCTCTTGAGATGAGGAATGACACCAAAAGAGAACGATCGAGCGAATAAGACCTATCTGTGGAGAGATAACCCCATGCGGCGCTATTCCGAGGAGGAGATACTCGAGCTGCTTGAGACCTATCGGCAGCAACAAGACCTTCGTTTGCGCGATCGCATCGTACTAAACTACACCAATTTGGTTGAGAGCATTGCCCGGCGCTTCTCCGGGGCCTCCGAGCCTGCGGAGGATTTGGCCCAAGAGGGGTATATCGGACTTATCACAGCCATCGAGCTGTACGACCCCAAAAAGAATGTAAAATTCTCTACTTATGCAACCCACTTCATCATCGGTCAGATCAAGCACTATCTGCGTGACCGTGGCAAGATCATCAAGGAGCCGGCCTGGCTTCAGGAGCTGAACCTGCGCCTAAACCGCATTAGCGATGCGCTAACCCAACAACTCGGTCGAACGCCGACCTATGGAGAGATCGCCGAGAAGATGGGGATGCGTGAGGAAGAGGTCGCCGAACTCATGACCACGCGCGAGGTGTTTCGTGTGACCTCAATAGATGGCTTTCGCGAAAACGAGGATGGCTCTCCTCACGGCTATGGCGAGCGTCAGGATATTGCCGAACAGGCTGTGGCCTTTCAGCTTCCCATCGAAGACCGCATTATGCTGGAAACGGCCATGAAAAAGCTAAAAGCTTTAGAGCAACAGGTGCTTGTAGAGTTCTACTTTAAAGACCTGAACCAAACGGAGATCGCGCAAAAGCTGGGCATCTCCTGCAACTATGTTTCGCATCTCATTCGCAACTCCACACGCAAATTGCGCAAAATCCTTACCACCGATGACCCGCGCACAACGCAGCTTCAGCTAGCTCAACTGCGCCAGGAGTTCGACATGGCGCTTTGTGAAGACCCCTCCGTCATCGTAGACCCACTTACCAAACTCTACAATCGTCGTTATTTCGACATGCGGCTTCAGGAAGAGCTAAATCGCGCCCGTCGCATCAATTCGGAAGTGGCCGTGATCCTGTTACGAATGGAGGGGTTAGAGGCTTTCACGCGCTACCACGGCACGCTTTGGGGCGATGAGGCCGTGCAGCTGAGTGCACAACTCTTGCGCCAAACGGTGCGTCGGGCCGACATCGTAACGCGCTACGCTTCCGATACGTTCGCCGTGATCCTACCCTATACGGGCAGCACGGCCAGCGCGGTGTTGCAGCGTATAAGGGCCACTTTTGAGGACTGGCTGAAGGAAAGAGGCTGGAACCGAAGCCATGCGCCGCTTTTCTTTACCTATAGCGTAGCCTGGTTCCCGATGGAGGCGAACCATCCGGAAACACTGCTGCGCCTTTTGGAAGAACGGCTATCGCCCGTTCGCTCCTTGCGGAAAGCGGCCTAGCCGACAAGCAAACTAAAAAATCTGCAGGGGCAATAGGAACACCGTGCTTATGGAGGGGCGGGGCTAAAGCTTCCGAAATAGGGCTGTTCACGGAAAATATCCTTCCTTAAAGAGAAGGCTGTTCCTCTCATCCACACACGAGAGGCTCTTAGATGCTACACTGAATCGGATGAGACCCTCTGGAGCATCCGCTGAGGGAAAGGTGCTGAGGGGAAGGCGCAGTGCGTAGCACCGTCGGTCTTGACTCCGAAACGCCGGTGCCCCTACCAGGGGGTTCAATCCTCACTGAGGGGGAGGGCGTCGGTCTTGAAGAGCCGGTGAGATAGACACCTGTCATTTCAAGCCGAAGGCGAGATGAACAACTGTCATTTCGAGCCGATACCACAACTGTCATTTCGAGCCGAAGGCGAGAAATCTTGCGTTTCCATTCCCTCCGGTTCTGAGAGATGGGGGTGAGGCTGCAGAAACTGCCAATTGCTTCGGTTCTAGAGCCAATTCGTGGAGTAAGCCGACTTTGCTCGCCCCCTATCCCCTCCTTTCCCCCTATTAGGGAGAAAGGGGGCGGTTGTGGTCAGTTCTCGAAGGAAAGCTAGCCAAAGGAAACTGCCAATGAGCTTGTTGGTCTCCCTTCTCCCTGTAAGTGGAGGGGCTTGAAGAGCTGGCGATACGACTGTCATTTCAAGCCGAAGGCGAGATGAACAACTGTCATTTCGAGCCGAAGGCGAGAAATCTTGAGTTTCAATCCCCTCCGGTTCTGAGGGAAAGGGAGTGGGGCTTTCAATCTCACGGTTCTAGAGGCAGTTAATAAAGCAAGCCTATCTTGCTCGCCCCCTATCCCGTCCTTTCCCCCTATTAGGGAGAAAGGGGCTATTGTGGTCAGTTCTCGAAGGAAAGCTATCCAAAGGAAACTGCCAATGAGCTTGTTGGTCTCCCCTCGCCCAAATTGGGGGAGGGGGAGGGCGTCGGCCTTGAGGGGAAGGACGTTGGTCTGAAGGGGGAGGGAGTTGTGGTGAAGAACCAGTCTGCCGGTGAATCGAATCGGGTTCACCTCAATTTTCTCGATGGTATGCGAGGGCTTGCCGCCCTCTACGTAATGCTTTACCATTGTTACCAGTTCTATCACGAGATAGCCTTACACTACAGGTCGGATGTCATCCAAAAGGGGCTTTCCTATCTGCTCTTTTTATGCCCCTACGGCTATTTTGCAGTCACCGTGTTTCTTGTGCTTTCCGGCTATTCGCTCATGATTCCCGTTGCACGCAACCCACAGGGAAACATGGCGGTCGGCAACTACTTTTTACGCCGTGCCTGGCGCATTCTGCCACCTTACTATGCCGCCCTCATACTCTGGACTCTTTTTCTTGCACCGATCTTTCATCCGGGCATGGTTTTGGCTTCTACCGCTCGGTGGGCACGGCTCTGCCCTCAGGTAGATCGCTGGGCCTTGCTATCTCATCTTTTTCTCATACATAACTTCAGCCCCCATTGGTCTCATCAGATTGACGCCCCGATGTGGAGTGTTGCCACCGAATGGCAAATCTATTTCTTTCTTCCGTTCTTTATACTGCCTCTTTGGCATCGTTTTGGCATTCCCAAAACGGTGTTGGCGGCCATGGCGCTGGGGTTTTTGCCCTGTCTGCTGCTTCACAAGGATATTCCAGAAGGTTTTTGGATGTTGGGGGTTTTTGCGCTGGGTGTGGCCGGTGCCATAGTGAACTGGTCACCCACAGACAGGTGGGCGTTACGATGTCGCACATGGCGCTGGCCGACCATCGTTGGCGCGCTGGGCGTTGTCATGGGGGTGCTGTTTGCCTTTTGGCCGCCTACCCAGTCCGGTATTCTGGTTTTTCATGCACCGCTACGGTTGCCCGATATTTTGGTGGCCGTTTTCGCAACCAGCTTCATTGTAAGCTGTGTGCAGGCGCCGCAGGCGATGCGATGGCCCTTGCGTTTCTTACAATCGGCGCCGGTGCGGCTTCTCGGCGATTTCTCCTACAGTCTCTACCTTGTTCACTACCCTATCCTCAATGAACTGGCCCATGCGCTTCGGGTGCATCATGTAACGCCGGTCTTCTCTTGTCTTGCTCTCTTTGGGGTTGGAGCGCCGGTGGCCCTATTGGCCGCCTATCTCTTCTATTTGGTGGTGGAGCGCCCCACGCTGCTTTATCGGCGGCGATTGGCAACAAGTGTGCAAAACCGTACCTCGACTTCTTCGGCAACCTAAAGTCGGCCTGCAATGCGCTATAATAATGGCTCTAAGAGAGTTGCACCGGCTCTGAGGGGAGTGTGCTTTTCCTCAGGGCGGGTGAGGACGTAAAAGGATTGATAATCGAAAACGGATTGAAAGAGATGGAGGATTGTAAGTGATCATCGTTTTGCAGCCGGATGCAACAGAGGAACAACAAGAGACGCTTTTGGCCGATCTCAAAGCTCGTGGTTACGGCGTTCACTGTTCTCGCGGCGTTGAGCGCACTATTGTCGGGGTTATCGGAACGCCTGAACGCGATAAGGACGGGCTGATCGAACACTTCGAGTCGCTGCCCTATGTAGAGCGCGTCATCCCTATTCTCAAGCCCTATAAGCTGGTGGGCAAAGCGTTTCGCCCGGAGGGAACCGTTTTAAACGTGCGGGGCGTGCAGATCGGCGGGGGTACGCTCTGCGTCATGGCAGGGCCTTGCACGGTGGAATCGGCGGATATGCTGTTGGAGACGGCCCGCTTTGTGAAGAAAATGGGGGCGCATATCCTGCGAGGTGGGGCCTTTAAGCCCTCCACGTCGCCTTACTCCTTCCACGGCCTCGGTGAGGAGGGACTAAAGATTCTTCAGGAGGCGAGCCTAGAGACCGGTTTGCCCATCATCACCGAGGTCATGGATACGCGCGATGTGGAGCTGGTGGGGCGCTACACCGACATCTTTCAGATCGGCACGCGCAACATGACCAACTTCAGCCTTCTGCGCGAGGTGGGGAACACACGCAAGCCGGTTATGCTGAAACGCGGCTGGGCCAGCACCATTGAGGAGTGGCTGCAGGCGGCAGAGTACATCGCAAGCCAAGGCAACTACGAGATCATCCTGTGCGAGCGCGGCATTCGCACCTTTGAGACCTATACCCGCAACACCTTCGATCTCAACGCCATCCCTGCCATAAAGGAGCTTTCGCACCTGCCCATCTTTGCCGATCCCTCTCACGCCACGGGAAAACGCAGTTTGGTTCCGGCAGTAACCTTGGGGGCGGTGGCCACAGGGGCGGATGGGCTGATTATCGAGGTGCATCCCAACCCTGAAAAGGCTGTGAAAGACGGCCCGCAATCTCTTTCGTTCGAGCAGTTTGGACAACTGATGCAGGCCGTAAGGCCTGTGGCGGAGGCCGTTGGTAAGCGCCTATGAGGGCCTCTGAAGAGGGGGCTTGCCCTGTTCTCTTCAACCAGGTGGCCATCCTGGGTGTAGGCCTCATGGGCGCCTCGTTGGGAATGGCCCTGCGTCGGCGAGGGCTTGCCAAAACGGTGGTCGGCTACGATGTTCGGCCAAGCCATCTGCACATAG
>NZ_DATGKU010000096.1:0-1764 GCF_035294505.1 Chthonomonas sp.
GAAACGATTCGTTCCGTTACCGTCTCAAACGTCTGATCGCCTTCTATAAGGCCGGCAATCGCCGGATTCTCAGGGGCGCTGCTTGATGACTGGATAGAGGTCTCGTTATCCAACTTGCTTCTCCGTTTCCGGTTCGATATCTGTGTTGGGATTGATGACACGCGCCAAGTAGGTGGTGCGTGGCCGCGTGTTCAAATCGGTAAGCAGTCCATAGTTATGGGGCTGAATCTTTAGCGCATACACCTTTGAAGCATGGTCTGTGATATTGCCAAAGGTGATGGCCTGGGTAGGACAGGCCTGTTGGCAGGCCGTCAACACCTCTCCATCGCGCAGATCGCGGTTCTCAATTTTAGCCTTTTGTCGAGCCGAGTTGATGCGCTGAATGCAGTACATGCATTTCTCCATCACACCGCGTCCACGCACTGTAACATCCGGATTGAAAACCAGTTGCTCTACCTTATTAGGCCGACCGAAGAAGTCATGATTGAAGTGATTATTGTAGTTGAGGAAGTTAAATCGGCGCACCTTATAGGGGCAGTTGTTGGCGCAATAGCGGGTTCCAATGCAGCGGTTATAGACCATCTGGTTGATACCCTCTACGCTATGTTGCGTCGCCCCTACAGGGCACACATATTCGCACGGCGCCTGTTCACACTGCATGCACGTTACCGGCTGGAAGTAGATGCGAGGGTTATGTGCAAACGTCTCGAAATCGTCGGGCTTCGTCTCGTAGTAGGTATCCACCCGAATCCAGTTCATATGCCGCCCGCGCATAACCTGCGCCTTGCCAACCACGGGAATGTTGTTCTCCGCCTGACAGGCCACCATGCAGACGCTGCAACCAATGCACGACTGGAGGTCAATGACCATACCCCAGTTGTAAGCGCCTTTGTGGCTCATTCCAGGCTCAGGCCAGGGAAAAGCGGGATAGTAGTCGGGTTGCCCTTTTCCGGTTCCCTCCGCAGCGTTCGCCTGTTCGGCGTCTTCATCCGGGGCTAAGGAGGGATGTCGCAGAAACTCAGAGATCGTTCCCACACGAACGACGTCACGATTGTCCATCATGTGGGTATACTGGGTCGTGGCTATCGGGTAGCCTTCTCCGGTGTACTCAATCTGCGCCGTTCCATTCCAAGGGTTCTTCGATAAGAAGATTGGGTAGACATTAAACCCGGTTCCGGTGCCCAGTACACCGGCACTGGTACGACCATATCCTAAATAGACGGTAATCGCATCATGTGGGTGCCCGGGCATCGCCCAAACAGCTCCCTTCACCGTTTTACCGTTCAGGTTGATGGTAATCACTGGAGAGGGCTTTGCCCCTTGCGATTCGTTCAATTTAGGCAGAATGGCCCAGCCATCTCCCATCGGAATCTGTAACCGTTCGGCAGTCTCCGGGTTCATCAAGATTACGTTGTCCCAGGTGGCCTTCGAGAAGGGCTTAGGAAGCTCCTGAAGCCATCCGTTATTGGCAAAGCGTCCATCCCAAATAGTGGGATCGGGCCGGATCATCACCTCAAGCGTTGTACCGCCCACCTGAGCAGGCATCTGAGGTTGCAGTGAACTCAAAGCATTCGCACGTACTTGCACCTGTTTGCTTTTTGCCTTCGTGCCGGGAATGACCCCATCGTGCAAAAGCTTGTTGAAGGCAAAGTCATAGGGTTCATCTATGGGGTAGCCATGCTCTGCCCAGTACTGCCGCACAATCGTGTACCCATCGCGAGGAGCAGAACCCGCCTCCCCGCCGGTCTCCGGGGTATCGAACAG
>NZ_DATGKU010000097.1:0-2903 GCF_035294505.1 Chthonomonas sp.
TCTCTGGCCGCTGTATCGCCGTGCGCCTCTCCAGCCCCCTCCCCCCATTGGGGAGAGGGGAGACCAATAAGCTTACTAGCGGTTTCCTTTGATAAGCTTCCCTTCAGGAACTTAACACAACCGCCCCCTTTCTCCCGAATCGGGGGAAAGGAAGGGATAGGGGGCGAGCAAAGTCGCCTTGCTCTACGAATAGGCTCTAGAAACGCTAGCCTCAACTGCCCCTCCCCTTCCCCCTCAGAACTGCTGGGAAGTGAAACTTAAGATTTCTCGCCTTCGGCTCGAAATGACAGGTGTTTATCTCGTCTTTGGCTCGAAATGACAGGTGTTTATCTCACCGGCTCTTCAAGACTGATGCCCTCCCTCAAGGGTACCCCCCTACAGGGAGAGAGACTGACCGCCTCAGCGGACCGTTTCATTCCCTTCATCGCCTATCGCTTTGGCCGCTGCTTCGCCGTCTGCAAGACGAAAGGATGGGATAGGGGGCGAACGAAGCAGGCTTGCTCTGCAGACCGACTCTACAGATTAACGGCCGCCACTTCCTATGGGAGCGGTTGACGCTCTCCTAGTAGATAGAGTAGACTTTATCCTAACAAAGATTCCGTTTTTTGAAAGTGAGACCCTGCTTTCGATGAAGACCTATCATGTGGCCATTGTGGGCGCCACAGGGGCGGTGGGCACAGAGCTGTTGCGTCTTTTAGAGGTACGTGAGTTTCCGGTGGCCTCGCTGCGCCTGCTTGCCTCAGAGCGCTCGGCAGGTCGGACGCTCCCATTTCGTGGCCAATCTCTTGTGGTCGAACGCCTCGATGCAAATGCCTTCGAGAACGTAGATATCGCCTTTTTCTCTGCCGGAGCCTCCCGCAGCCGTGAATTTGCTCCTCTGGCGGTTCGCGCCGGCGCCCTCGTTATTGATAACTCTTCCGCCTTCCGTATGGACCCGGCCGTGCCCCTTGTTGTGCCCGAAATCAACCCCGAAGATATCTGCCTGCACAAAGGGATTATTGCCAACCCCAACTGCTCGACCATCATCATGCTGATGGCATTGGCTCCCCTACGCAAACTCGCCCCTATTCATCGCGTTGTGGTATCAACCTATCAAGCCGCAAGCGGCGCCGGAGCCCAGGCTATGGCCGAGCTTATCGAGCAGACCGGCGATGTGCTTCGGGAAAAACCCATCGTGCCGCGCGTGTTCCCCTACCCCATTGCCTTCAACCTCTTTTGTCATAACACCAAAATAGATGAGACGGGCTATAACGAGGAGGAGCGCAAAATGATTTTCGAATCGCGCAAAATTCTTCACGACCCGCATCTCAAAGTCACCGCAACCTGCGTGCGGGTGCCCGTGGTACGCGCGCACTCGGAAAGCATTAATGTGGAGTTCGCTCCAGGAACGCGACCATCGCTTGAGGAGGCGAGAAAAGCATTGGAGACCTTCCCCGGTGTGGCCCTGGTGGATAACCGTGAAGCCAACCACTTCCCCATGCCCATCGAAGCCAGCGGCCGAGACGAGGTGCTCGTGGGCCGACTGCGTTATGACCTGTCGAATGAGAATGCCATAGACCTGTTTGTCTCCGGCGACCAGATTTTGAAGGGGGCTGCGCTTAATGCCATACAAATAGCGGAACGGTGGATAAAGGAGGGTTCCAAACATGCATAGTGCGCAATTTGGCCAGGTGCTTACCGCCATGGTGACCCCCTTCGATAGCCGTGGGGCTATTGACGATGCCGCTGTGGAACGCCTTGTGGACTACCTGTTTGAAAACGGTTCTGATGGCCTTGTAGTGGCCGGCACAACCGGCGAGTCGCCCACACTGAGTCATGAGGAGAAACTGCATCTCTTTCGACTCGTGAAACGCTGCGCGCGCGGCCGGGGGCCGGTTATCGCCGGCACCGGCACAAACGACACACGCGCCTCCATCCAACTGACCCAGGAGGCCGCAGAGATCGGCGTAGATGGCGCTCTGCTTGTGGTTCCTCCCTATAATCGTCCTTCGCAAGAGGGGCTTTACCAACATTTTCGCGCCATCGCCGAGAGCGTGCCCGGCCTGCCCTGCCTGCTCTATAATGTGCCAACCCGCACCGCTCAGAACATCGAAGCGGCCACCACCTTGCGTCTCGCCCACGATGTGCCGAACATTGTGGGCATTAAAGAGGCCTCGGGCAATCTGCTGCAGTGCACCGAGATCGCCGCCAACGCCCCACAAGGGTTTTCGCTCTATAGCGGTGAGGATGGTATCACCCTGCCGATGCTTTCGGTGGGTGCAGGAGGTGTCATCAGCGTGACATCGCATTTGGTGGGGCGAGACCTTAAAGCGATGCATCAGGCCTTTTTTGAGGGCCGTTATGAAGAGGCTGCGCGCCTGCATGCCAAAATGCTGCCCATTGCTCGAGCCTGTTTCCAACCTACCACCCCAAGCCCCGCCCCCCTCAAAGCGGCATTGGCGATGCTCGGCCTGCCCGTAGGAGGATTGCGCCTTCCTCTTGTGGAGGCCAACGAAAAAGAGCGCGCGGTGATACGCACCGCTATGGAGCAGTACGGACTGCTTACCTAATTGTGCTTTCTGTACCACAAGTAAAACGGTTTATTATTCAAAAAAAGAGAGGAGAGTTAACTTGAAAATCGCTGTGCAACTTGGGCTGCTGCCAGGAGAAACGGTTGCCGAAAAGGCTAAATGGGCCAAAGACCACGGGGTAGACGGCATTGAGCTGGGCGCCTGGGGCGGCTTGAACCAGATGCGTCGGGAGGCCGAACAGATCAACGGCATCGTCCCCATCTCCAGCGTCTGTGGGAATGCCGACCTTGAGGGGCACCCAAGCTTCGATTTCCTTGACCCCGACCCGCACAAGCGTCGAAAAAGCATTGAAGGAAGCAAGGCCATTCTGGCTTTTTGCGGCGAGGTGGGCGC
>NZ_DATGKU010000098.1:0-14745 GCF_035294505.1 Chthonomonas sp.
GCGCGCTCTTCGTGTGCCAAAACCAAACTCAAAACTTCCACTAAGGAGGCAAAAGATGCGAAAGGTATTGCCCTACCTAGGCACCTCTCTCGCGCTGCTTGCCGCCGCCTGGGCGATGCCCGCAAAGGCTCAGGACCAGAACCCGTTCAAAGATGTGCCGACGGACCACTGGGCCTATCAGGCGGTGACCGACCTGCAGCAGAAGGGGATCATCGTGGGCTACCCGGACGGCTACTTCCGGGGTCAACGTACACTCACCCGCTACGAGTTCGCGGTCGCTCTTGAGCGCGCACTCCAGAAAATTCAGGCCATGCCCGGCCCGGCCGGCCCGCAAGGCCCTCCCGGCCCGCAAGGCGAGCAAGGGCCTCCAGGCCCTCCAGGCATGACGCCGGAAGAGGTTACCGAACTTCGCAACCTCACCCATGAGTTCCAAACCGACTTGGCCAACCTCGGCGCCGATGTGAAGCAGATCAACCAGCGCCTCGATGAGCTGGCCGACCAGGTGAAGGCCATCAATCAGCGCCTGGACAAGATGCCCCAAGTCAGTGGTGACGTCTTCTTCGGCGTGCGTAGCAACCTCTCTCGCCTGCCATTTATTGACGAGAGCGGTACCTTCCAGCCCGCCAATAAGTCGCTGGCCGAGAAGGTCTACTCTACCCATGACGTTCACCTCAAGGTTGGGGCGAACTTGCCCGACAACGTGAAGCTCAACCTCGACCTGGTAAGCTCCAACTATCTCTCCAGCTATACCGGTGGTGGGCTGGGCACCACACCAGGCCCCTCTACGAATGGCTACGCCCAGGATACCACCCTGTATGCGGCCAACTTGGACATCCCGATCTCCTTCCTAGGCAAAAATACGACGCTTACTATCGGGCGATTCGGGAACCAAGTGACCCAGCTCACCTACTATCGGCCCAACACCGACTACTACTTCGACCTGCCGTGGTACCAGGATGGCAACTGGGTGCAGGATGGTTTCCGCCTGCAATCCAAGTTCGGCAGCGCCGAAACCCAGCTGTTTGCGGGTAGCTTTAGCTCGCTCACCGGCACCGGTGCTACACCGAACATCAATACGCCGGTCATCGGAAACGTCTACGGCATCCGCGGCTTCAGCCCCATCGCTCCCTTCTTTGGGCTGAGCATGCTGGGCAACACCGTGGCGACCCAGGTGGCCGGTTTGCACATCGGCGTGCCGCTCTTCAAGCTCGGTGAGATCGGCCTGTCGCTGATTGATACGAGCGGCCCTGTGGCCGCAGGCCCGTTGGCGTTCAACAACGTGCTGGTCTACGGGGTTAACCTTAAGCTCAAAGAGCTTGGCAAGTTCAACGTCAGCGGTGAGGCTGCCAAGAGCGTTCGCGGTAAAAACCTCACCGATACGGTGGGCTACAACGGCGACGACAACGCCTACAAGATCGATGTGAACTACAACACCGGGCCTTTGAGCGCCGATGTCAACTACCTGTACGTTGACCCGTCCTTTGGCGCCCCCGGCTACTGGTTGCGTATCGGGAACTTCTATAACCCAACCAACCTGCAAGGCCCAAGCGCCCGCGTAGGCTACACCTTCTCCGATAAACTCTCTGCCTACATCGGCGGTAGCTACTTGGCCGGCGCACGCAACCGCGTAGCTCCCGGTGGTGCCGGGTTCACCACAGGTAGCTTTGTGGTGGTCGGCAAGGCGGGGGTGAAGTACAGCCTCAACAAGTACCTTGACCTGAGCGCCGACTACGAGGGTGACTTCTACAACCTGTCCGGCTCGGTGACGCCAACCGGTAAACCCGGCTATCCAACCGAGCAGTACGTCACCTTCGGCGTGGGGGTTCATCCCACCACCAACACCACCCTCCAGTTGGCCTACCAACTGTTGACCTACCGCGATACCGGCGGTGGCTTGGGTGGCGCCCTTCCCGGTGGCAAAACCTCCAACGCCAACGTGCTCACCATTCAGGGCAACGTGAAGTTCTAAACGGTTCTCAGAACCGATCCAGGAACCGTCGAGCTGCTGGCTCGACGGTTCTTTTTTTGCCGCTTCGTTTTTGGCAGGCGTATCCACAGGCACTCTGCTTCTCTTAGTAAACAGCTAGTAAACAGCCCTGACTACATCTTGCAACGTTCTCAGGCCATCAAGCCCGTTGGCGAAAAGCCGCAATCAGTACGAACCATACTTTATTTCGCATATGAGCCACGCAAAACATCGAAACGAAAGGGTCTACTTTGATGTCATAATAAACGACAGTCTCTCACATATTTGAGAGGCTGCCTAAAAGGAGGAACACAAGGATGAAAACCAAACATCTGTTTGCCATCGCAGCTACTGGGCTTGCCCTCGCCCTGCCGCTCTTCTCCGGCAGACCTGCCAGCGCTCAAGACACGAACGACCAGTTCCAAGCCGATCTGCAAAAAGCGATGGATACCCTCAATCGCCTGCAACAGCTTCTCGATCAAATCGCCAACAGGCAAAGCAGCGATCAAGGGAATATGAACAACTCGGGTGGCTCGGATAACTCCGATTCGGGCAACAGCGACTCGAACTAACTCCCTCTAAGCCAGATCGACTCCTGCCATGTTCGCGCACGACCGACAATGGTGATGGGCTTTTGCGTATAGAAAGTGGCAGGAGTTTTATATGCCCAACCGTCGTCTGTTGCGTCCCAATAAAACCGATAGGCCTACACGGCTAACGCGCCGCCAACTCCTTCTTGCCGGGGCGCTGCTCGGCTTTGGGGGGATAGTGTGGGAGACCGAACACCTTGTGGTAACGCGCCACCGATTGGAGGTGCGGGGACTACGCACCTCCTGCCGTGTGGTACAACTTAGCGATCTGCATCGCTCCTGGTGTGTGCCGGAGAGCTTCATTGCACGGGTGGTAACCTGCGCCAAAAGGCTCAGGCCGGATGTGTTGCTTTTGAGCGGCGATTTTGTTACAAAACACTCCGCCTATATCGCCTCTTGCGCTCGCCAGCTTTCACGGCTCCATCCACCTCAGGGGGTGTATGCCGTGCTCGGCAACCACGATTATCGTTGCGACCAATGGCAAGGCGCACCGGCCGTGCAAGAGGGGCTACAGGCCGTTGGCATTCAGATGCTGACGAACCGAAGCCTAAAACTGGACTGCGGTCTTCGCCTTGTGGGCCTAGACGACTGTGAAACGGGTTCCCCCGATCCCGATGCCGCCTTCGGCCGTCTCACTCCAGGCGAACCGCTCTTGGCTTTTACCCACAATCCCCTGCTCTTCGATGTGCTCTGCGGCTTCCCTTGTGTCACTTTGGCCGGCCACACGCATGGAGGGCAGATATACATTCCCGGCATAACCCCGCTTTTTATGGACGAGCGCGCTCGCTACCTGCGTGGCTGGTTCCAGAAACCGCAATGGCCGGGGCGTATGTACGTCTCTTGTGGCCTGGGCACCATCGCCATTCCTGCCCGCTTTAATGCCCCTGCCGAGATCGCCCTTTTTGATCTTGTTCCGGCTTAGGCTGCCGTCTGCTCGGTTAGCATCGCTTCGGCCAGCGCCAAATTGTGTTGGGCCTCGGCGTGATCGGGATGAAGGGTAAGCTCTTGGCGGTAGGCGAGCACGGCCGCCTCATAGGCACGTAACTGGAAATAGCAGTTGCCCAGCACGAAAAAGCCGGAGCGCCGATTCGGCTCGACCTGCAGGCCTGCCGCGTAGACATCGGCGGCGCGATCGTAGCAACCAAGCTTATACAGCAGATCCCCTGCGTTAAAGTAGGCGTTTCCGTAGTTGGGGCCTACCCGAATCGCTTCGGCATAGCAGTCAATCGCCTCCGCAATCCGGTCGAGGGCGGTGAGCACGCGACCTAAGTTAACATAAACCTCCGGCGTTTCGCAGCCTTGTGCGTTCAGACGCAGGTACAGCTCTAACGCCTCCTCCCATCTCTGCAGATGTTCGCAGCAAGATGCGAACTTGGCAAGAACGGATATGTCGTTCGGTTGGCGCAAAGCGGCTCTTTGCCAATAGATATAGGCCTCCTCGTAGTCCTCTAACTCCATCAGAAGCTCGGCCAGCTCTCGCACCAACATCTCGTTGGTGGGCAGATGCTCCAGCAACGTTTCCAATACATCGCGTGCCTCTTCTTTTCTACCCAGCTGCCGAAGCGCCTGCGCCATAAGATGACGTGCTTCATGCAGGCCCGGCCGCAACTCCAAAGCCTTTGTACAGCAGTCGAGGGCTTCCTCGTAGCGCCCTTGCCCTTGTAAGGCGAGCGCTAAGGCATAGTAAGCTTTGTAACTGCCAAGCCCCTGATCGCCGGCCTCCGCATAGAGATGTTCGCGCTGCGTGCCCAGTTTAAGCGCTTCACGAAATGCAACCTCGGCCTCCTGATAGCGCTCTAGTGACAGAAGGCACTGCCCCTTTGCGAAAGAGAGACCCGAATGTTTGATCTTAAGGCTCTCCGCATGTCGGCAAACCTCTAGTGCCTGTTGAAAACGACCGAGCGCATGAAGCGCCAGCGCCCACTCATAAAAAAGGATGTAGGTGTATTCGTGCTTTGAGTCGGCCTCGGCGGCTGCCTGCTCGAAGTAGCGGGCGGCATTGGCCATGTCGTTTTGGGTAAAGTAGGCGTTGCCCAAGTTGAAGAGTTGAAATGGCCTTAAGGTGGCATCTTGGCACTCGGCAACCTCGCGTTCGAGCATGCGGAGGAATCGCTCGTGCTTGTTACGCTCTTGCATGATCTCGTGCGCGTAGCCGTAGTGATCGAGAACAAGCCCATCGTAAGAGGCCGTTTTGTAGCCGAGCCTGGTAAGCGAGAGCATGTTCTGCTCATGCACCCGCCCCTCGAAGTGAACGCCGGGCACAAGCCGAAACAGACGCACTCCATGGTGCACCACCACCTCACCCTGCTCGTTACGCTGGGGCGCGGAGAGCCAGTTGCGTATTTTCACCATGTAGCCCCCCACGTCTGCAGGGGCCTTTTCAATGGCGTTACGAAAATAAACCCCTGCATTCGGTGCGATCTCCTCATCTGCATCCAGCCAGAGCGCCCAGTTTCCTGTGGCATGCTGTAGGGAGACGTTACGAGCCTCCGAAAAATCGTCTTTCCAAACGTGCTCGATGACCTTGGCGCCGAAGGAGCGAGCGATCTGGGGCGTCTCATCGCTCGAACCGGTGTCCACCACGATGATCTCGTCCACCACGTCCTTCGCGCTTTGCAGGCAGTTCGCCAAAAATCGCGCCTCGTTTTTCACGATCATGCAGAGCGAAAGGCGGGGCTTTCCCGAACCTCCTTCGCCATCGAGCGCTTTTTGAGCCTCTTGGTGGGCGCGCATCAGTTGACGGTACTCCTCCGAACTCTTCACCGCATGACGTCGGGAAGAGGGAACCGCCCGTAGCCGTTTGCGCGCCTCCTGCAGCACCCATCGCGCGCTGCGTTCCAACGTTCTTCGCACCTGCGGTTCCCCTGGAGTTAAGCGGAAGGCCGCCAGGGCATGTGGTAAAGCCTCCTCTCCTCGGCCATGCATCAATAGGAAGTAGGCCAGGTTGTGGTGCAAGTCGCGCGAGTTTGGATGCTTTGTCATCGCCTGTTCCAGCACCTTAATGGCCTTTTCGCCGTTTCCGGCGTGGTAGTAGCACAGGGCAAGCGCGTTGCAGAGGTCGGCATCTTCCGGTTGCTCTTGCAGGCAGGCCTCGATCTCGGGGAGAAGTCCTTCCCAATGCCCTTCCCGCGCCCTTTGAAGCACGCTTTTCCGGCGCGATTCCCAATCGGCAAAGGGCTGTAGAAATTCGGGTTCTGCATCCAACGGCAGCGCTTCGAGGCCGAAGGGTAGCCTCTCCGTTCGGCTCTCTGCCTCCCAAACCGCCTTTAAGCGTGTTAAAGCGATGCGGGCCGCATGCGCCCACGTGTGGTTTTGCGCCATATGTTGGGCGGCGCGAAGCCCGCGCTCTTGGGCCTCTTCCCGATTTGCGGCCACCCGTCGCATAAGCTCCACCAGCGCCTCTAGGTCCGGCTGTGCCCAAAACGGCAGCCCCGCCGTTGGCATATCGCCGATGCGTGCTTCCGAAAAATACTCGATGGTTGCCGGGACAAGGTAGGCGTTGTCGTTTGAGGCGAAGTCGAGCGCCGCGCCGTGACCGGTCACGATCACGGGTTTGCCGCAAGCCATGGCTTCGGCCACGGGCAACGCATAGCCCTCTCCACGATAGGGATGCACCAAACAGTGGCAGCCGGCATAGAGCGCGGCGATCTGTTCGTCGCTTAGTTCATCGTCAAGGTAGAAAAGAGGCGCGCAAGCAGGGCTGGCCTGGAGCTGTTCTATCTGATTTTGTAACGTTTGGCCCCGATAAAAGCTTTTGGCACCGAAGTCTTTGATGATGAGCGCCACATTGTCTTTTGGAGTAAAAGCGCGTTGCCATGCCTCTAAAAGAATATCTGCTCCCTTACGCGGAATGGTGCCGCCGACGAAGAGAAACACAAACGTATCGGGCTTAATGGCAGAGAAGCGAGGGTCGGAGGTAAGATCGAACGGCGGGTGATTGGGGTGGAAACGGTTTGGATTGATACCGCAAGGCACCACAAAAACCTTTTCGGCGGGCACACCGGCCCGAAGATAGCAGTCACGCACGTAGGTGGAGTAGGCCCAAATCTCATCGGCCTGTTGTGCGGAGGCGACCCAGGCAGCCGGGAGTGCGCCATACTCCCACGGCTGAATCACGATGAGCTTGCCATGGTGAGGGCGGCTCCAGTCAGGCGGCCACCGATGGCGCAGCGTGAGAGCCGGCCTCTGCGGCAATGGCCGGGTCTGTAGCTCAAGGAGCTTGGCACCGCGACCCTCTTCAGGCACAAAGGTGGCCGGCTCGTAGTGGTCAATAAAAGGCAAAAACGACTTGGTGAAATCGGGTTCGTCCAAAAGCGCCAGCAGCAGCTCTCGATTGACGTGTGCGAGGCTATGATGCACGAAAAACGAACCGTTCCAAACCAGCGACTTTTGGCCTTGCGAGGCGATTTTTAAGGGCATGAGCTTTTCTCCATAGGGATGTTTGCGGCGACTGTGGCCTCTCGTAAGTCCTCTAGACTATATATCGGCAGATTCGCGGCGCGAGCCAACTCTTCCCAAAAAGGTGCCGCTTGCCCTCCCCTAACGAGCGCTTTTACGCTGCGCACCAGCTTCCAACGCTCCTCTGGGGCGTGGGGCTGAGAGATCAGCAAAACCTTTGAGCCGGCCTCTGCGGAGAGTTGTTGCAGATGGTGGCGCAGAGCGGCTATCACCGCCTTATCCGAATGGCCATTCGGGTTAAACCAAAGGAGAAGCCGCGCCTGTTCCTGGTGCCGTGCATGCTCCCAGAAGGCGTTGACGAGGTTTTTCCAATCCGACTCTTGAGACCATGAAGGGATGGCCAGAAAGTAAAAGAGTCCGGAATGGGCGGATTGAGGCGGCATTTGCCTGGCTTGCTGGAGAAGGCTGCGCAGCGTGTCGCAGAGCGCTTCCGTTCCGGAGGCAGCTTCAAAGAGGGGAAGCCTTTCGTTGAGGAGCGCGATCGCCTGCTCCTGGTGGCCTATATCCATCCATAGCTTGGCGGCCTCTTCCACCGCCTCGAAGAGAAAGGGATGGCACTCAAGCGCTTTGTTGTAGGTAGATAAAGCCTCCTGCCAGTTGCCGAGTGCGCGCTGTGCTCGGGCCAAAAGGAAGTGCATCCATCCGTTTTCGGGGCTATGGGCTACGGCCTCCTGCGCGTAGCGGGCGGCAAGTGAAAACTCGGCACGCTCAAAATGGTATGTCGAGAGCTGGGCCGCCGTATAACCGAGCAGCGTTTTTCGGGCGCCCTCTAAACCCTCCGGCGATTCGGGCGAATGCCTAAGCCATAACGACTCTAGCTGCACGTCGATCGGCTCGTAATGGTGCGGAAAAAGCGGCCAAGCCAAAGGACGTTCGCCGGCCTGCAGCCGTGCATGCAACCCATGCAGATGCAGCCAAGCGCTCTCCTCTTGCCCCAAAGCGCGTTCGACTCTACTTAAACTGTAGAGGGCCGCTAGGTCGCTTGGGTTCTGCATGAGCTGTCGTTCGAGCAGTTGCTTCGCTTCCAACAGATGCCCGACGTTTGCCGGGGAGTTGGGGATTTGGAGGGCTAGTTCGGCGGCAGCCAATCCTCTCAAGAAGAGGCTGGCAGGGTGAGACCCCTCTTTTACGAGGCTCTGTTGCACGCATGGAAGCACGTCCGGCTTCGGTGTGCGCAACCAGTGAATCAGAAGGTGATGCTGCCTCTGTAAGGCAGGCCGATGGCGAAAGGGACGTGGCTTTCGGTTGGCGAGGCGCCATTGCTCGTAGATTGGCTCAAGTTGGCCCAGCAGCCGAGCAAGATGGTGGGAATCGGTGTGTTGTTGCACACGTGCGTGGGCCGCTGCTGCGATGCGGAGCCTCTCTTCTGCGTTCTCCGGCGCCAAGTAAAAGGCCAGTCGCTCCTCCAAGTTTTCTTCCGTGTAAAACACACACTCCTCGCCATCGCGAAACACAAGGCCGATTTCGAGGTTATCGGCCTCATTGAACAGGAGGGCGCCACAGGCCGCCGCTTCGTAGGCACGCATGTTACACTCTCCACGCACACTGTGGTTGAACACAATTTTGGCGCGGTTCATAAGCTGCGTGTAGGCCTCTCCGTAGACACCCGATGTCAGCAGGATGCGATATCTTGTAGAGAGCCGCGCCACGCGCGACAGCATCCGCAAGCGGCGAGAGTGAATGTAAGGATGAAAGCTGCCGATAAACAGCACCTCGATGTCGCGCCGCGCATTGTTTTCGTAACCGGGGAGAAGGCGGTGTTGTTCTGGGTTATAGCCCCAGAGCAACGCATGCTCTACGTTAGAGAAGCCCATGTCACGCAAAACTTGGCAACCACCGAGGTCGGCAACAAGCCAATCGAACACCTCGGCAACGGCGCGAATGGCGTATCCCCCCAAATTCCAATCGCCGAAGACGCCCACCGTGAAGCAGTCCGCATGCTCCAAACCGGCGGGAATAGGGTGGTATTCCGGCGAGCGATGGATGTAGATGTCCGGATGCCACCCTTTGGGGCAGGCGTCAAGCACCTGTTGCCAAGTCATTCCCGGCGTGTAGCCAATATCTCCGCCCTCTCTATGGAGGCATAGAATCTCATCGCCGGCCTTCTCACGCCCAGGCAGGGGGCGTTTTTGAATCAGTTCGGGAACCGTATTGCTAAACCCCAGCAGAATGCGCATCTCGTTCAACCTTCGACAAAGGGAAGCAGTTCGCGATGGAGAATCTCCACAACGGCTTGTGGAGAGAAATGGGCTTCCAAATGAGCACGTGCTTTCACGCCAAGCTCCTTGCCGAACCGCCTATCCTCAAAAACGCGCCGCATCAGTTGGCGCAGGTGCGCACGCGATGGTTCGGCCCAGCGATGCCCTCGAAAGGTCGGAATTTCGGCGGCGGCTTTTTCTGGGACGTCCTGAAGCGTGTAGTCAATCAGGAGGCTATTTTCGGAGTTCATAAAAGCCGTCATTCCGCTCCATCCGGTAGCGATGGTAGGGCGCTCCATGGCCATCGCCTCCATGAACGGCCGTCCCCAACCCTCGCCCCGCGTCGGCAGCACATAACAGTCGGCAGCACGATAGAGCGCCAGCAGTTCGGAGGCGGAAAGCGGCCTATCTAGCAGCAGAATGTCGGGAATGCGTGCCGGATCGCGCCCCAACTCCTCAACAAGGAAGGCCTCGATCTGGGCATAGATTTGAGGCACCGTGTAGCCTAAAGAGGAGTGAACCCGCAACAGGAGCGCCACATCCTCGTCCGGTTGAAACTCCTCTACGAAGGCGGCGATCAACACGTCCCATCCTTTCCGCAAGCTCCAGTCGAAGACGGCAAGAAAGTGAAACCCGCGGTCGCTGGGTAAGGCCAGCGGGGGGCCTTGCGGGTTATAGAGGTCGAGGTCAATAAGGCCGGGCACCACGCGCAACTTTTCCGGCTTTACGCCGGCAAAGGCGAAGGTCTCTCGGTTAAAAGCGCTGGGCACCCATACGGCGTCCATGCGGTTGCAGGCCTCCGCCCAGCCTGGGGGCAGCCGGTCGGTCTCAAACATGGTGCGCCCGATGCTGGCACGCGCGTCCGGAGCCGGCCTTAGATGGCTGCCGAGGATATGCAGCACATAGACGCTACGCGGCTGCGGTGGTTTCAGGAGGAGCTGTTGAAGCAGCCGCTCCTGGTGGGGCGGCAGTCCGGCCACCCGGTCGTTCCAGCGAATCTCCCGTGCAGCGATAGGAGCACCGTGCGCATGGAGGGCGAACAGAAAGTGGCGTGCCTCCTCGGCATAGCCGGTGGGGTCGCGCAGGGGGGCGTGCCAGAGGATGGGAGGAAAGCGGAGCCTTGTGGCCGATGGGGCCGGTAAGCTCATGGCCTCAAGCCCGAACAAGATCGAAATTGTGGATAGCACGCCTCCATGGTGGTCCCTCCTAAGAATTCGCCGCTCTCTATTTCTATCGGCACCCGTGCCCCAGAACCTCAGTCTTTGGCTATTATGTATGCGAATTCAAACAAATTTCTGAGGAAGTTGTTGTCCCTTTTCGCCGCTTCGATGTGCTCATATCAATGGAGAACCAATTTTGCTAGATTTTTCGCGAAGGTGCTATAGGAAAGGAATACGGAACGGTTTCGCCACATAAGAGAATTTACCAAGACAGCCCATCTTGTTTTCGCTGTTGGCTTTCTTATGCTTTTGTCTCATTCCTGCAGGTGGTCAACAATGTAATATTATCATGTATAGCAACACTATGTACCAACTTACTCCAAGCGATACTGATACGATATGGATGGATAATGAAGGCTACTATGATGCAGCTGAAACACAGGAATGGGATGTGGACAGCAACCAGGTTATCATCAAAACTTAAAACCTCCATGGTAAACAGATGGCCGGTCCAATCATCCCATCCTTATTCAGTAGGCTATAATGAATTTTTTTGCTGCTATAATACTCCTTATAGATCGACTTAAGGAGCATATAAAACTGATGTGGAGAAGCTTGTACGGGCCAACCAGCTACCTGAGCTTTCTTGCTCTCTTCTTTCTCATGCCTATTGCTGCGAGGGCACAGCAAGGCGCAGCCCAAAACCCTATAAAGGATGGCCTACCCCTAAACGATACACGTCTCGATCGCAAAGTAGACGTAGAAGGTGTGGGAATTCCTATTGCGCAGCTGTTGCAAAAGATGAGCAGCAATGGCCTTCAGCTGGTAGCAGATAAGAGTTGTGCCGAACAAAAGCTGCAGCTGCGGTTCCACCATCGCCCCTTACGTAGCCTTATGCACGCCTTGGCGGTGCTTTTGCCGGCACATTGGGAGCCTCTTGCGAACCATTCTGGCTATCAGCTTATCATGAATGCCGAAGCGGTGAGTGCTGAGAGACGATGGTGGGACATCTTCCTCGATGTTCGTCGCGCTGCCGAGCAGACCATTCAGGCCACGTTCCTTGCTGCTATGCAAACAACGACCCCAGGTACAGGCCCGCAGCCACCACCCGGCTTTAAATTCCTCTTCTCTCCGAAGGAGACCCAGCAGTTCTTTAATGCTCTCCCGCTCGACCTCCAACAGAGAATTGCACAAACTTTTCAGATCGAGAATATTGCAGACCTCTATACACTTCATAGCGGTGGCATTCTGATGAATACGATACTCGGAGGTACCGAATCGGAACCCGACTCTGTGGTTATTCCTCTCACATCACTGCCTTCAGCGGCCCAGAATATTGTACGCATTCATCAAGAGCAAAAGGGTATCTCGCTTCCAGATAATGCTGTTCTTGTATGCCATGCCGACCTTACCGGAATAACAGTTGTTATACCCGGGCCTAACGGGGCGGGGAGCAGCGGCATCCTGCAAAGGGAAGTCTCGATACCTCCGGCAACCGATCATTCGCTCTGGTTGAGTCAGGTAGGGTTACCTGACGAGGTAAAACAGCTTGGCGGCGCTGCACCTGCCGACCTCAAGGAGCTGGCGCGCTATCAAGAATCCCGCTTCTGGCCGAATCCAAAACCCACCGATCCTGCCGCTCTCAGGCCTCTGCCCTTTAATCGGGCCGATGTGCTGAATTGGCTCGGTCAGCGAGCCGATATCGAGTTCATTGCCGACTACTACGATAAGGGCGGCATTCCATTCCATCCACAAGCCCCGGTCAAGCAACCCCTCGACGATTCCATCAACGACATAGCCTGGGGGTTGGACTTTAGCTGGAAAAAAGAAGGCGATATCTACCTTTTCCGCAATAACCGGTGGTATCGAGATGATCGGCTGCAAGTGCCGGAAGCGTTAGCACAACAGCTATTAGCACAACAGAAGGACTTGCTGCCACCAGATGCCAATGACCCCAAAGCAACGGTAGAATGGCTTGGGAGGGTAGGTCAGCTTCTAGCTAACTTGTCGCCCTGGCAGATCGCCAACGGTTTCCGTTGGCTTACCAAGGAGCGGCTCAGCACCCATATCAACCCCGATCCGGTGCATCCTCTGGCAAATTTCAGCTTGCAGACCATGCTCAATCGTTATCCGTTCTGCCAACTCGCCGATGTGGTTTTGGGTGAGCGTGTCCTCGCTCAGTTCGTGGCAGCCCTTACGCCCGAACAGAAACAGCAGTTGGTGCAGGGCACGCTTCCCTTTGATAGCCTCTCTCCTGCCCTTCAGCAGATGGCCACCTATCTCTCCCCTTCTGTGGCCACTGCCGTCATCTTAGAACAACAGCCGCTTTTGCTCGGCATCGCCCATCGTCCTTTTGGGGCTGGGTATACCCTAACGGCCTCTATGGGCATTGCGATCCGTTAGGAAAAGCGCCTGACAGGGGGGAACGTTTCGGCAGTTGGTACAGAAATTAGGAAGGAATCGTCGTAACTTATGGTAGATTTAGATAGGGGATGCTTTCTAAAACCGATGTTGCCGGTGTGTCGTTGTCACTGCAAAACGTGTGTCCCCAAGGAGGTAATCTATGAGAAGCCGAGTGAGTAGCACCCGATTTCGTGAGATGGTGCAAACGTTTACTACATTGCTAGAGAGCGGCCAATACCCCCTCTCGCAAATCCTCACCACCACGGCGCAGCAACAGAGAAGCCGAATTCTGAAAAGTACCCTGCTGAAGGTGCACGACATTGTCATGCAGGGCTATCCGCTCTCCCATGCCATGGCCAACTTCCCGGATGTCTTCGACCCAGACTTTGTGGCTCTGGTTAGGCAGGGCGAGCGGGGCGGCAACCTCGACGAACGGCTGCGCGACTATCTCGCAAAAGCGGGCTAGCGAGGCCGCTGCCAGTCGCCTAGAGGGCTGCTCCCTGTAAAAATTTGCGGGCATCGAGTCCCTTTTTATCCAGTCTAAAGTGCTTTTATAGTAACGATGGGGAGAAGGAGGAAGGGGCTTGAAGTGGCAAGCCGTGGGGCTGTTTTTCGTGAGGGCGGGAGGTATGAAGCCGGGTTCACCAGCGCCGTATGGTACAGAAGTTCCATGGGAACAGGTAAGGCAGAGAGCGCTTGCCCATCTCCTCGCCCACGGAGTGCCCGAACCGGCGGCAGAAGATGCCATCCAGGAAGCGCTGATTGCTCTGCTGCAAGTGGGCCATCCTCTGCCTTGTGAAGGGGCTTATGTTTGCTGGGTACGTAAAGCGGCCTGGCACATTTGGCTCAACCAGAGGCGAAAAGACCGACCCATTGTTTGGCTTGCCGAGCTTGCTTGCGAGCCTACTTGTCCTCTCTGCAGCGAACGTTGGCAGTTTGTGAGCATGGTATCGCCCGCCCTTTCGTGGGAAGATCGGATGCTTCTGGAGATGCCGTTGCAGGGCTACACTTGCGTCGAGATAGCCAAGAGGCTTGACAGCACAGAGGAGGCGATAAAGAAGCGCTGGCAGCGGCTCTGTAAATATCTGCGCGACGAGTATGCAAAGACGGAGGAAGGGGAGGCCGTTGTCACCCCCCCCCCGCGTGATCCAGATGCCTCTACAGATAGAGGGAGACGGCAATGAACACATCGGCTTCCGACATACCAACGGCCATTCGCCCGAAGAAAAAGACTGGAATAGACAGTTTCCTCAATCTCTCTCTGCTTGCAACGGGGGTAGGCCTGCTATTGGTGCTCCGGCTGCCCATTTTCCAAGGCGGACTTTTCACTGCCCAAACCTATCGTGACTTCGGAAAAGTGCGGTCGGGCAGAACCCTGCAGGCCGAGTTTGTTCTCACCAATCTTCACCCTTGGCCTGTGGTGGTTCAGCAGATAGCAGGGGATTGCGGCTGCACTAACGCTCTTCCGCAAGGAAAGTCTCTCCCCTTACGCCTCTTACCTCTCCAATCCCTTCCCGTTAACGTCTCGATAAACACGTACGGACGAGAAGGGGATGTAACTCGAACCGTCACCATAACGACGACCGATCAACGTCCACAGCACGTTGAAGAAACCCATCTCTACCTACACGCTTATCTGCTTAGAAACTGAAAGGGGCATAAAAATGAAACCGAGACTTAAAGACCTCTTGGCCTCTAAGAAGCTTCGAGTGGCGCTGCTGGCTGTCCTACTCTTGTTGCTTGTGGGCACGGCGGTGCTGCAGTATTTCATGCGTCAACATAACCAAACAACAAGCTCGGTTAGCTTTGTAGAAACGCATGGGTTGGTGCCGGGCAACCCACAACGCGCGGTGGAGGACCTTAAATACATCTGCCAACTGCTTCATACCTACCAACGCCTCCATGGTACCCTGCCTTACTTTGACGACAAAACCCATCTGATGCCGCTTCTGCTGGTGGATAACGATGCG
>NZ_DATGKU010000099.1:0-21623 GCF_035294505.1 Chthonomonas sp.
TGCCGAAAGAATGGACCCAAATACGCTTTTGGAACGGTTACTGCGGCTTGAAGAGAAGATCGAGGAGTTAAAACGCGAAAATGCTCTTCTACGTCAAGCGCAACAAGCCCAGGTCGCATCGAAAAAGGGAGAGGAAACTGCTACCGCAGCCGCACGCCCTGAAGCGGTCGCCGCTGCCGGCACCATTCGCCTATCTGTAGACCCGGCTACCGGGCAGATCGTAGATGCGAGCCCTGCAGCCGTGCGCTTCTTCGGCTATGGCGTGGAAGCCCTCCGAGGCCGGCACATCGCTGACCTCGATCTCCTCTCACAAAAAGGAGCACCCCTGCCTACGCCGGGAGAGGCGGCATCCCTCTTTCGTGCACGCTATCGTCTCGCACAAGGCGAAGTGCGCGATGCTGATGTGTTCATCTACCCTATTGTCCGTGAAGGACAGCCTCTGCTGCAGTACACGATCTTTGATGTCACCGAACGCGAAAGCGACATCCGTATCCTCCGTCGCAACGAGCGGCGCTTTCGCCAGATCGTCGAACAGGCAGCCGATCTCATCTACCGAACCGACCCCTCTGGCTATATCACCTACATCAATCCCGCCGCCATGAAACTTTTTGACTACTCTCTCGAAGAGTTGCGTCGTGTTCACTTTTCAGAACTGATTCACCCGGACTACCGTGCCGAAATACTCGCTTTCTATGCACGCCAGGCCTCATCGCGCACCCCATCCACCTACTGTGAGTTTCCCATCATCACCCGGACAGGAAAAATGGTGTGGATCGGACAGAGTGTCCAGCTCTTCACCCGTGATGGCCGTATTCTTGGCTTCCAGGCCATTGCACGCGATATATCGGAACGCAAACAGGCCGAAAAGCTCATTACCGACCATGTCGCACGCCTCCACCGTCATAACCGCCGGCTCCACGAGCGCCTACAAAAACTTGAACGTATCAATATAGACCTCGGTGGTATGGCGATGACCGACTATCTCACAGGGCTGCGCAACTACCGCGCTTTCCGAGATCGCCTCAACCACGCTTTCCAACATGCCCGCAACACCCGCACAGCTCTCTCGCTTCTGCTCATAGACCTCGATCACTTCAAACGAGTCAACGACACGCGCGGTCACGCAGCAGGCGACGCCCTCTTGAATACCCTCGGCTCACTGCTTCAAACGCGCGCGCGCTCCACGGATGTCGTGGCTCGCTATGGAGGCGAGGAGTTTGCTGTTATCCTGCCTTTCACCGACCAGAGCGGTGCCGTCGCCCAAGCGGAGCGCCTACGAGCGATCATCGAACACACCTTTTCCAACGATGGAGTTACGGCCAGCATCGGCGTTGCCTCCCTTTCCGAAACGGTCAATAGCCCAGAAGACCTTATACGCCAAGCCGACATCGCGCTTTATGCCGCCAAACAACAGCGTAACGCCGTGCGCCATTACGCCCAACTAACCCCTGAAACACAGCAAAACATTCTCCAAATCGTCACCCGCCAGCCTGCCGCTGAAGGGACAAGCGTCGAGGAGTAATAGCGTCACCAAACAGGCTATATTTAGCACCTTGTCTATCGCATGAGAGCCTGTTCTTATTCCTCCTCCCCTGTTTGGCAACACCTATCGAACTCCACCACACTCTTCTCTGGCCGTAAGTCCGGTAAAATAAGAGAGCGGTTAAGGAGAGAGATATGCAGCGGCAAAGCGTGGTCGTTATCGGAGCCGGTCTGGCAGGGTTAGTGTGTGCTCGCATCATTCAACGTGCCGGTCATTATGCCCATCTCTATGAAGCTTCGGATGGCGTGGGCGGTCGAGTCCGCACAGACTACCTAGATGGCTTCCTGCTGGATAGGGGATTCCAAGTGCTTTTTCCATCCTATCCCGCCGTGCAGGCGGAGATCGATCTCGATGCCCTTCGCCTACACTCCTTCCTCCCCGGAGCCCTCATCTATCTCCAAGATAAACTCTACCTGATCGCCGATCCCAGCCGGGCACCCTCCACACTCCTTGCTACCGCGTTTGCCCCTATCTTCACCATAAAAGACCGACTTCTTGTCCTACGCCTGAAATCCCAATTGCAAAAGCTCTCCGCCGAAGCTCTCTTTCAGTGGCCCGATAAAACCACCGAGCAGTTTCTGAAAGATTATGGCTTTACCGACGCCTTCATTAATCACTTTATCCGTCCCTTCTATGGCAGCATTTTCTTAGAAACACGTCTACAGACAAGTGTGCGCATGTTTGCATTCGTTTTTAAAATGCTGGCCGAATCGCAGGCCGCCTTACCGGAAAACGGCATGGGCGCCATCGCTGAGCAGATCGCCGCCGGCTTAGCTTCCAACAGCCTTCATCTCAATAGTCCCGTCGTAGCTCTCTGGAAAGAAGGGGATCGCGTGAAAGGAGTTGTTCTGGAAAACGGTGAACGCGTTGAAGCCGATAAGGTGGTGCTGGCAACCGAGTTCCACCAAGCAGCGAAACTAGCCGGACTTCATTTGCCTGCCACATGGCGCAGCACTACAACGGTCTATTTTGCTCTTCCTCATGCTCTCTACCCAGAGAAAGCTGTGGTTCTGTTTCCGGGCGCCGGTCGGTTTGTCACGAGCGCAGCACTCGTCTCTAACATCGCCCCATCGTACGCTCCGCCCAGGCAACATCTCCTTGCCTGCAACATCGTTGGCGATCCGGCCATGGAGGATGAAGAACTGGTCCAACGCGCCAAACAGGAGCTTGCTACAGCCTTCCCCGATGCCGACATCAGCTCCTGGCGACACCTGCGCACCTACCGCATCCCCCATGCCCAGTTTGCCCAACCGCCGGGCATCTGGGAGCTGCTGCCTCCCATACAAACACCCTACACCGGGCTTATTCTCGCCGGTGAGATAACCGTCTCAAGCTCTATCCATGGGGCGCTTGTCTCAGGACGCCGTGCGGCAGAGCTTGCTCTCGAAACCACCGATCTGCCGGTCTAACCCCCATGCTGAGTCTCGATCGGCTTGCCGAACTTCGCAAAATAAGTCACATGGGAAACCAGCTCCATGCACCTGCTGTCCGATGGTTATCGCACGTGCCCTTACCCACAACCTTGGTCTGGTTGCCCGAAACCGTTAGTACCGACGAGGAGGCATTTCTGCTGGCAGCACACTTTCTCGGCGAATCGCTTGATGGCCTCTCTCTTTCCCGCGATCCCCTTGGCAAACCCTACCCTGCCCGCCAGGGACATTCTATTCCCTGTCTACATATCTCCAATACCCACGACGGGGGTCAACGCCTCCTTCTAGCCGCCAAACACGAAAACCTGGTAGGCGTCGGGCTTGACATGGTCTACCTGCCGCGCATGCGTAGCCCATACAAAAATAGAGCCTACCTCCACCGTCTAGCTGCCCGCTTCATGGCACATGTAGAGTTTGAGAGGTTCCAACGCGCGGCTCAGCAAGACGATGAAGAGGCTTTACGCCGCCGTGTAGCGGCCCATTTCTCTCTAATGGAGGCAGCCTCAAAGGCACTCGGCACCGGCCTTAAGATCGGAGCCTTTATGGGGCATTCGGCCTCTTTGCCTCTTTCGGCGCTCGGAGCTCTCCAAATCGAACCCTGGGTGCAACTTTTCTTTGACGATCTCGCAAAAACTCGTCTTGTCACACTCAAAGCGCAACGATGGGAAGCCTACTGGGGTTCTGATGATACCTATCTCATCAGCGCAGTGTTTCTCTTTGGAAACGAGCAAAGTAAACAGGCTTTGCAGCTAGATTATCCTTAGCATTAACTGATACGAAGAGAAGGGACTCTTAAGCCCTAGTTCGTTTGGTTTAGCCTCCACCCTTGGGCAATAAAAGTCCGTACTCCTCTTGACGAAAGGCCTTCTTTCATGCCATATTAAATGCAGCATGCGGGAGTAGCTTAATGGTAAAGCTCCTGCCTTCCAAGCAGGCGACGCGGGTTCGATTCCCGTCTCCCGCTTCCGCAAAAGCCCTGATTTCCTCCCTCCTTCGCCAAGCCTTCCCCTTAGCCCAACGCCTATCTCCCAATCCGCCCCAAAAGAACAAAACCTCCTCCACCCTAAACACCCCAATATAAGGTACAATAGCCTACAATTTACCTGTATCTAACACCAAGAAGCATACTTCTATGACACACAATGAACGCGATAAACACCTCGCCATGTCTCTCAATAGACGCGAGGTTCTAACCCGAATCGGAGCAGCCGCCGTTGCCTTCTCGGTTGCCAGCTCCACAGAGGTTAAAGCGGGCAAGCCCCCTCCTAAGCCTATCCTTCTAGAAAATGGCGGCTTCCGCTATGAGTGCATTCACGATTGGCTAACCCCTCCGCCCGACATAGAATGGGGAGATACCCATGGCATCGCTATCGACTCTCATGAGCGCATCTACATCGCCCACACGGTAGGCCCTAATAGCCGCAAGGGCGATGCTATCCTCGTTTTTGATAGGCATGGACGGTTTCTCAAATCGTGGGGCGAGCGGTTTAGGGGAGGAGCACACGGCCTTGACCTGCGCCGTGAAAACGGACGTGAGTATCTCTACCACTGCGACATCAACCGCAAAGTCTTTGCCAAAACCGATCTCGACGGCAACCTCATTTGGGAAAAGGGTACCCCGACGGAAGCCGGTGTCTACAAGGATGGCGCCCCCTTCAATCCGACAAATATCGCCCTGGCCGATAACGGAGACTTCTATGTGGCCGACGGCTATGGTTCAAGCTACATTCATCAGTACAACATAAAAGGCGAATATATTCGTACCTTCGGTGGACCTGGAACAGAGCCGGGCAAGCTCCAGCAGCCTCATGGCATCTGGGTTGATAAGCGCGGCTCGGAGCCACTGCTGGTAGTTGCCGATAGAGCGAACAACCGTCTTCAATACTTTACTCTTGATGGTAAGCATGTGGGCTTTGTGACAAATGGCATGCGCCTACCATGCCACTTCCATGTGCAAGGAGAACTGTTGCTGGTGCCCGATCTCGACCATGTGGTGACGATCCTCGATGGCAAGAATCAGGTTGCTGCCCAGCTTGGCGATGGTCGAGGAATGCCGGAGATGCGCGGCCATCCACGCTCCGATTTCCCACCAGGAAAATTTATCCATCCTCATTCTGCTAAGTTTCTTTCCAATGGCGACATTCTTGTGGTCGAGTGGGTGCCTATTGGACGTGTCACCTTGCTGCGTCGCTTAAGCTAGGAAGTTGCCTGCCTTACTCCTTAGCCGATGCGGCATTTGCTCCTGTCGAGAGGATTATGATATACTCATCTGTAGGGTGCGCAGAAGAAGCTCCACTGCCGATGGCATCGAGCATGAACTTCTGCTCTACCTTAAGCCCCCGTAGCTCAGTGGATAGAGCAACCGCCTTCTAAGCGGTCGGCCGCAGGTTCGATCCCTGCCGGGGGCGTGTGCCCCTCTTTTCCCAACTTGCCCTCATGGGCTTTGGCAACCGTTGATCACCCCCCATGTTGTCAGTCAACACCTCAACTTACGCGCTTGCTGCCCCATAAAATGCCGAGAACAGATTGCAATAACAAGCCGGCGTCCGCCCTCTGTAGCTCATTAAGCAGGAAGGAGCCAGAAAGATAACGAATTTAGAGGGAAAGATCAAAATCTCTCCCTATGTACCATAAACTCGAGAACCCATCATGAAGATACTTGTTTCTGTGAAGCGGGTACCAGACCCCTACGCCAAGGTACGGCTAACCCCGCAAGGGGCACTCGACACCGTCGGCCTCAGTTGGACGATGAACCCTTTCGACGCCATCGCCCTCGAGGAAGCCCTTCGGCTGCGTGAAAAGGGGGTCGCCACCGAAATTACCGTGGTGAGCATCGGCGGCCCTGAAACCGAAGAAACGCTGCGCATGGCGCTCGCCATGGGGGCAGATCGGGCGCTCTGTGTTCTTGAAGAACGTCCTCCCGACCCCCAAAGAGTAAGCCACCTTCTCGCTGCCATCTATCATCGAGAACAGCCTCAGCTCATCTTGATGGGCAAACAGGCTACCGACGACGATTCCAACCAAGTCGGACAGCGCCTCGCTGCCCTTCTGCAACTGCCACAAGCCACCTTTGCCTCCTCCGTCCGCGTGGCATCCGATGGACAAACCGTGCAGGTTACACGTGAGGTGGATAGTGGTAGAGAGATACTTGAGCTTACTCTGCCCGCCGTCATCACCGCAGACCTGCGCTTGAATGAACCGCGCTATGTAGCCCTGCCCGCTATCCTGAAAGCGCGCTCAAAACCGCTCCTACGCCTCCCCGGTAGCGAGCTGGTGCCTCTGTCCTCGCCAGGCTTCCTGCTTGTAAAACGCGAAACACCCCCGCCACGCAAACCAGGCCGCAAAGTCCAAAACGTGGAAGAGCTTATCACTGCCCTTCGTGAGGAAGCCAAAGTCCTGCCCAACAAACACGCTTGAGAGTAGAGATATACGATGACTCAATGGATAGTTCTTGCCGACACCGATGGCGAAACCGTTCTGTCATCCACGCTGTCCGCTATTGGTTTCGCCCAGCAGTTCGCTCCCAACAACTTCTCTCTTCTCATCATTGGAGGATCAACGAGCGCCGACTCGCAAGAGCTATGGCGCCAGTATGGGGCAAAAAAACTGCTAATTGTCTCACTACCCGAGTTGGCCCATCCCACTGCCGATAAGGTCGCCCCTGTCGTCGCCAAGGCCATGCAAACAGAAGGAGCAAGCTGGCTTGTTGGTCCTGCCTCCTCCTTTGGTCGTGATCTTCTGCCTCGAGTGGCTGGACTGTTAGACCTCCCGATGCTTTCCGAGATCATCCACGCCGAACGAGATGAGGCCGGCTTCCTTTTTCAACGCCCCGCCTACGCAGGCAACCTGCTTGAAACCTACCGACCGGTAGCCAATAGAGGCGTCCTCAGCATACGCACCTCCGCCTTCCAGGCAGAAACCACCGCCACGCAGAGCCCGGTAGAAACGTTGAATCTGGCTCCCTCCGAACTTCCCACCTCTACTCGGTGGATCGGGCAAGAAAAATCCGACCAAAAACGCCCCGACCTAAGTGCCGCCCGTGTCGTCGTTTCAGGCGGCCGCCCCTTGAAAGATGCCGCTACCTTCGAACGTCTTATCGGAGGCCTTGCCGACCGCTTAGGCGGAGCCGTAGGGGCCACGCGCGCTGCCGTAGATAGTGGGATCGCTCCAAACGAGTTGCAGATCGGCCAAACCGGTCGAGTGGTCGCCCCTGACCTCTATATCGCTGTAGGTATTTCTGGCAGCGTACAACACCTGGCGGGCATGAAAGATTCTAAAGTCATCGTAGCTATTAATAACGATCCAAATGCGCCTATCTTCGAGGTGGCCGACTATGGGCTTGTGGCCGACCTCTACAAGGCTGTTCCTGAACTCCTTGAAAAGCTCTGACCATGCCAACCCGCACGATCTTTTTTCATATTACCGCCTTCCAACAGGCATGCTTCTACGTTTTGGCGCTGATCAGCACTGGGATCGCTCTATTCCCCATCCTGCGCCATGCGCAAATCTGGCTTCGAGCCGGCCTCTCATTCTCCCTAAAGCGCAACTTTCAACATCTCTTATCGCTAGGCAGCGAAGTGTTTGCACATCGCCATGTTCTACGGCGACGTTATGCGGGCACAGCCCATCTTCTGCTTTTCTACGGCATGCTCGTCCTCTTTATTGGAACCTGCATTGTCGCCATAGAACACTACGGAGCCTTCTTTTTCGGCCCTCATTGGCTCTACCGTGGTTGGTTCTACTTAACCTGCAAAACCACTCTAGATATCTTTGGGCTAGCCCTCGTCATCGGCCTTCTGCTCACTCTGCTGCGCCGACACCTCTTTCGATCTGAGGTACTTGGCCACACGCCGTGGGATACAGGTTTTTTACTGCTCCTCCTCGTAGCCACACTTACGGGCTTTCTCTTGGAAGGGGCCGGACTAGCTGCCGATCCCTCACGGCATGCCTATAGCGCTTATTCTCCTATCGGGCGGTGGTTCGCCCTGCTCTTTCCACACCTATCTCCAACCGGTTATGTCCTTATCTGGTGGGTTCATGCGCCCCTTGTACTTGCCACCATCGCCGCTCTTCCTTATGGACGGCGGCTCCATCTGTTTACCGCTCCTCTCTCCATCCTCCTCCAACCTAACTGGCCAATGGGCGTTTTAGAGCAGGAAACGATGGAGAAAGTAGAGCAAACCGGCCGCATAGGCATCGGAACTTTAGCCGATCTCAATGGCAACTACCTCCTGAGTCTCGATGCCTGCATGGAGTGCGGCAGATGCACCGAAGTCTGCCCAGCCTATGCGGTGGGGAAACCCCTCGACCCCAAACAGATCGTGCTCTCCCTAAGACAACAGATGGGGGCACCTGCTCTCTCAGGAACCACTACCGACGTTATTGACGACGAATCGCTTTGGGCATGCACCAACTGCCATGCATGTGTGCGAGAATGCCCTGCAGCCATTCGTCATGTTGACCTCATTGACGGCATCCGCAGATACCGCGTTGGAGAAGGACGCCTCAGTGGCTCGGCAGGCACTATGTTGCGCCAACTAGCAAGTCAGAAGAACCCATGGGGACTTCCGCCCTCCCAACGAATGGAGTGGGCGAAAGGGCTGGAAGTTCCTCTCGCAGAACCCGGCCAAAAAACGGATACCCTGCTTTGGGTGGGATGTGCCGGGGCTTTCGAGCCACGTGCCCAGGCCACCATGCGGGCGCTTGTGTCGCTCCTCAACGCTGCCGAAGTTCGCTTTGCCGTGCTCGGCCCGCAAGAACAGTGTACGGGTGACCCCGCCCGTCGTATTGGGGAAGAGTTCCTTTTTCAACAGCTTGCCTCTGAAAACATCGCCGTGCTAAATAGCATTGGCGCCTCTCGAATTCTAACCGCCTGTCCCCACTGCTTTCACACGCTTAAAAACGAATACTCCCAATTCGGCGGCAACTACGAGGTACTCCACCATACCCAGTTTCTTCAGCAACTTGTGCAGAGCGGTCGCCTTAAACTAGAGCGCGCCGCACAAACTTCCATCACCTATCACGATCCCTGTTTTTTAGCACGGGTTAATGGGGAAACCAAAGCTCCTCGTGTTCTGTTGCAAACGCTTACAGACCGACCGCTAAAAGAGCCAGAACACCATGCCGATCGCACTCTGTGCTGCGGCGCAGGAGGAGGACGCATGTGGATGGAGGAGGCTGGCACCCAGCGGCCTAGCACCCGAAGGGTGAAAGAACTTTTATTAACCGATGCCCAAACCATAGCGGTCAGTTGTCCGTTCTGCAAGGTCATGCTAGGCGACAGCCTTGCCACCTCTGAGCAGAATGCGGCTCACCTTGCCGATATCTCCGAGTTGCTACTCGCCTCCCTTGCGAAAACCGATCCGTCCACTCCATCGCAAACCACAAGGCAAGGTCATTAAGTTCGCTATATTCCCTACTGCTGCCTCTGCTCACCACCCTCATGAGGCCCAAACGTCCACTGAAAACCGATATAACTCATAAAACTGGTGTCGCCACTGAACGTTCGGCCGAAAGAAAAAAGCAGATGATGCCCATCATCGAAGTTGTACTGCCCTCCGAAGTTAAAGCCCATTGTGTCGCTCTCTCCTACCGCCGGCGAGGTGTTATAATACACTTCCCCACCAAGGGTTAGATGCGAATTGAGGTCTTTTTGCAACAGCCACCCTAAATAGAGGTAATCATGATTGCCTGCACCTGGGTTGATCCAGTAGCCCCCACCCCCATAGGTCGTCCAGGCACCCCAGCTTTTTTGCAACCATATGGGCAAAAAGGTCTGAAGATGGCCGGAGCCTAATCCGCGACCGGCATCGCCTGTAGGCACCTCAAGCAGCGGAAAAATGCCGACCATCGGGCGTCTCCGCCCCTCCTGTACGAAACGATATTTCACACCTAGCTCTATATCGCCAAATCCATAAAGCAGAGGGCTGCCTGTCGCTTGCGAAAAAGCCATAGGGAGAATAATATGCAGTTGCACATTGGGCACAATACCGTTATTTACCTCAACATGAGGCAGCGTACCACTTGTGCCATCCTTCGTGTGCTCATAGATCGAGGAGATATATACCTCCCAATGATGCCATTCTACCGGCTCTGGGTCGTCGGTAATGAAAGGAGGGCCTGCGAATGCTGCCTGTAACGAAAGCGACAAGAGGAAGCAAAAGGTCAAAAGACGGAAGCCTGAACGCAACGCCTTGCACGAAACAGACAAAACTGTATCCTCCTTATTTTTTAATGATCGGTATTGAGCGGAAAGGATAGGGTATTAGGAAGGCATACCTCGTTGACTTTGTAGCGCCGCATAGGCGAGTTGTGCGGCGAGATAGACCTGCTTCAAGGGCACACTATGTGCCAGAGCAGCCGCCTTCACATCCTCATACTCCGGCGATGCCGTGCGCTCTATACCGCGCCAGCTGCCGATCTTAATGCGAATCGGGCCATAGGGCGTCTCGACGCTCTCCCATCGCCGTGCCAGTACATAACGCTCCATTAAGGTATGACGAATGCCGAAAGTGGTAGTTTCGGTGAAAATTATCTCTGCAAGTGTTTCCCTGATTTCCGCAGGCCCTAACACGGTTAGCAGAGTTGCCGGACGGCCTTTTTTCATGTGAATAGGCGTTAAATAGACGTCGAGTGCGCCTGCTGCAAAGAGACGCTCCATAAGAGGCTCATACAACTCCGGTGAAAAATCATCGAGGTTGGTCTCCAGCACCACCACGCGCTGCGGCGTCTCTTCCTCTGTCTCCACAGATACAGCCCTCTGTTCTGCGGCTATCAGGAAAGGAAACGCCTCCCTCGACAAGGGCGGTGTTGGTTCATCGCGCAACTCGGCAATCGCGCGAGGGAGCAAAGGCATGAGAACTCCTAAGGAAGCCTGAACCTCATCCAAGGCAAGCGGTAGATTCACAATGAGCACCCGATTTCTTAGGCCTGCAAGCCCTCGTGAAAGCAACAAAGAAGGCGCCTGCATGGCCCCCCACAGCCGTATGCACTCCATCAGCCCCGGCGCCTCCCTTTGAATCACCTGCCTAGTGGCCTCCGGTGCGGAAGCGCGTGGAGAAAAGCCGGTTCCTCCCATTGTCAACAGCAGCTCGCAGCGGCCATCGCTCCAACGACGCAGCGTCTCGGCGATCTGCACGGGGTTGTCCGGCACAACCTGCTGCTCCACAAGCTCCCAACCGTGCGTTTGGAACGTCTCCTCTACCCAGCTTCCTACTAACTTCGCCTCCTCTGCCCCCCGCGCAAGATCATCCCCAATGAACAGAAGACAGTAGCGAAGCGCCTGGCTCACGATCCCTTAACCTCCGCAAGTAACTGGTCAATGACCTTACTATAAGGCTCCGGGTCACGTGGGGCCCCCTGCCAAACGCGACATATGCGCCCCTGAGGGTCTATCAACACGCTCACCGGAACATCCTCAATGCATCCAAATTGACGCAATAGCAGCGGAGTCGCCATACCCTGCGGTGGAATCACGTTATTGCGACGACAGTAGTTGCGTATGTCGGAGGCTGTGTTGTTCCCCACTACTACCCCGATAATATCTACCGGTTTGCCCACATAGCGCTCATAAAGGGCATTGAGGTCTGGTTGCTCTGCTATACAAGGGCCGCAGTTGAACCCCCAAAAGGTGAGGAGGGTAATTCGCCCGCGTTGCGTTTTCGGGGTCAAGGTGCGCCCATCTATCATTCGCAACGTGAAGTCTGGGCATGGAGCGGTTAGGGTAGGCTCTATGGGGCCAATAGCGGCAAATTGGCGACTTACAGGCCAGTGTACTTGTTCAGTCTGCCACCATTGTATCCACCGAGCTGCCATCTTTTGGCGCAACGTTGGAGGCGCCAGCATCGAGACATGCCAAGGCTTATGCAGCCAATGTGCTAGCGCACTCATTGCCATTTGGGCAACGTTGACATCCGCATCTTCCGTCGCCCGCACTAACACCGGCACCAAACTAGGATCAAGCCGCTGCTTATGACGCTCCGTAATTAGGGCGAGTTGCGTCGCCGCATCTTCCCGCACCCAGGGGTCCTCATCCTGTAGGGCTGCAGCCAACAACTGCTGCCCTTGCATAAAGTCCATACGCGGCAGTTCGTAAAGCGCCCTGCGACGCACCTCCGAGTCGCAATCTTGAAAGGCCTGTTTCACCGCAGAGATGGCCTCCGGGGTTTTCCAGTTACCAAGCTGGTCTACCGCCGCATAGCGCAAGCCCGCGCTGGAATCGTGTACATACTGTAGTAATAAGGGCAACTGCTGGCTCTCCGATAGCCCACCGAGTTTCGTCATGAGCGCCGGCAAGGCGTCCTCGCTGTTTCCATGCAGGGGATCAAGCGGCGGTAGAACCGGCTGCTCATGCAGATGGCGTAAAATCAAGGCTATCAGTATCGCAAAAACGGCAACTCCGATGAACGTTGGCCTCAGCGCCGGTCGCGTGGCAACCGATTCATCGTTAGATAGCATTTTCGATGACATTATTCCCCCTCCTATCCGGAGTTAAAAGGCGTCCCTAAAGCCTTTGCAAAGCTCCAGCAACGGCGTTGGCAAACAGACGACGAAGTCGCAATACCCCCGTCCCGTCGTTCTGTTTTTCATAGTAAACCCGATTCGTCAATAAAGTGAGTACTAGGTCTAGCTCCGGATCGATCAGCAAAAGCGTTCCGGTAAATCCCGTATGCGCAAAGGTCTTCTCCGAAAGCAGATCGCCCTTTGGCAGATAACCGCTCGGATAGGCGAACCAGCCGATGGTATGAGCGTTGAGATGAGGTGGATTTTGATTCGTCTCCATAAGGCGGCGCGCTAACGGGCCTATGAGTGGGGCAAAAAGAGGTAATTCCCCCTCTGGCGGGCGCAGCCCCAGCACATAACGCGCTAAATCGGGTGCTGTAGTGTAAAGCCCGGCATGCCCTGCCGCTCCTCCCATCCCACGTGCGTTGGGGTCGTGCACTTGTCCTAGAGGCGCAGAGGTTACAGCAAGCCAGGATTTCAAATTTTCAGCAGGGAAATAGCCGCTACGCTCCATGCCAAGAGGGTCGAATATTCGCTTCTTGGCTAAATTTGGTAACGCTTCACCCAACTCACGCTCAAGCACAAAACCCAAAAGGATGTAACCAAGGTCGCTATAAGCATATCTTGTTCCTGGCTCTGCCTCTAGCGGCGTAGCAAGAATCAGCTCTAAAGGGTTGCCCGTCTCGTTTACATTGCGCCAAGAGGGCAAACCACTTGTGTGAGTGGCTAACTGTTTGAGAGTCACCTCACCCAAAGGCGTCTCCTTTGCCTCAGGCAGAGTCCATCGTAATGGCTGTTCAAGATGGAGCTGCCCGGCTTCCACACACTGTAGCAGCAGGGTAGCCGTGATCGTTTTGGAGAGAGAAGCGGCATCAAAAATGGTGTCTATCTGTGCGGCAACGGGTGGGGTCGCGTCCGGCTGCGCTAGCCCTCCGGCCCCCATGGCGGCAACCTTCCCGTGCCGCATTACAAGATAAGTGTAAGCGGTGTACAGTTGCTCCTCTATACCCCGATTTAGCATTCTCTCCACAGCCTTCAGTCGCTCCGGATCAAACCCTAAAAGTTCCGGCGAGCGCACCAGTCTCTCAATCGGCATACCGACCCTCTCTCCCATTGACGAACAGACGTTTAAGTCGCCTATCTGTTCGTCAGTCGCGGCGACTTATCCTTCTTGGGGCCGAGCTGGGAAGCTATTGCCTGCGAAAAATAAAAAAGATAGGGCTAGCTGCCCGTTGCCAACGCACGATCCGCACACACCGATAATCCCCACTCAAAACCATCGGAGCCTCCTGCCTTAGCGCTTTAGCCTCTTTAGGGCGCAAACAAAGCCACCTTGGGCGAAAGCGTGTGACCATACAAAGCAGTGGCTTCGATGTCCGATAGCAGGGCAACACCTGGGGCGTCACCAAACCGATCATGTCGAGAATGGGTCGTTCCGAGTAATACCCAATGGTGCCAATAGGCTCTAGCAAAATAAGGTCATTCGGCGCAGCATGTCTCCGAAACCAAAGCCCTGTGGGCCGTAGCACCTCATCCTCTTCTAGTTGAGGTTGTTGAATTTCAACGATCAAGTGCGGTAAGTGGAGTAAACCCAGGAGAGCGATGAGCACAAGCCCCCCAGCCTTGATAAATCGCCATGCACGCTCAGAAGCAAATCGGTTTGAGGAAAGATAAGCCCACCCTGCTCTGGCGAAAAAGCGCCCTCCAAACGCTGCAGTCATCAGGTAGAGCGGCCAGGGAGGGAGAAAATACCAACTGAAAGCCGGTACCGGTGAGCCGAGCATCGTGCCGTAATAGATCGCCATCCAACCGAGCGGAATGAGTAGCTGCCAACGCCTTTTTAGCAGGCTTTCTCCTAAGCCGACCCCAAAAAGCAGAGTTAAGATATCCTGAAATAGCCCTCTGTCAAACTGTGTTTTAAAAGCTTCCAGAATCGCTCTATGAGAACTGGCCATAGTTACTTTGTAGACCGTCAGCTTGGCCACAACGGAAGAGGGCATCGGCGAGCCGAAATAGAGCAGCGCAAAGAGGAGCCAAGGCAGCACGATCAGGCCGGCGATAGTAGCCCCGCCTCCATCGAAACGCCGACTCCGATAGATTTGGGCCACCAAAAGCAAGCCCCCCAACACCAAACCATCAATGCGCAACAAGAAGAGTACTGCGGTTAAAACCCAGAGCGAGAGCGAATGAGAACGTGCAAAGGCAACTATGGCCGCCATGCCAACACATGTTACCAGTCCCGTCTCCATACCGCTAATACTCACGCTTATCGGCGTTACACCAACGGCATACAGGAGGGCGGCAAGCAATCCCGCGGTCGGTGCGCGCATCTCCTCGGCGAACTTACAGATAAGCCAGCAGGTTACCCCGTCCGCTACAATATTAAGAAGCTTTCCCAAGAAGATCGCGGGCAGATGTAGCCACAGAAAAAGGGCAAGAATGAGCGTGTAGAGCGGTGTTGTGGTTCCTAGAACGTGCTGACCGGCATTATAAGTAAACCCTTCTCCCAATGCAATATCGCGTGCATACCGCAAGGTAATGAAGAAATCTTCTCCTGTTGAATGTGTTTTTAGGGACACATAGGATCGAATAGCAACAGCAAAAACGACAATAACCCATGTGTAGGCACGATTCTCCCGAAATGAGAGGCGCCACCTTTCATCCGCGTGGTTTGTCATGGGGAGAGAGCTTTGGCGTACCGATAGGCTTTTAGCGATCTTCTCGTTGCCGGTGCAAGGTTAAGAAGTCCTTCAGATCGGCAAGTGAGTAGTGCTCTTTTGTTCGCAGACGCCCCTTACGCTGCTCATGGAAAAGGGCCCACCGGAGAAGCCATCGGTTCTGCATCAAAAAACGCTCACGTCGCGCACGCAGAGACAAGCGCCGCCCTTGTCGTGGTAGTGCTGCCATCATGCTGTCCTGTGCCAGTGCAGAAGATCGCCGACGCCGACGCTTCGTCGAAGGCGATTTCGCTTCTTCAAGTTTGGAAGCCGCCTTCTTAGCACTCCGACGCGCCAGCATCCCTTCCGTTAACAGCGTCCCCATCATCAGATCGGCCAACGGAAAGAGCACACAGAAGTTCCAACGGTGGTAGCGGTGATGCAGTTTATGGTGCGTCCGCAAAAACTGAAACCATTGGAAGCGCTCGACAAAATGCCCCCGCGGAACATGAATGTTCCAATGGACATACTCGTAGGTAACAAAATAGAGTAGCATCGTCGCTAAAGCAACCCATAAGGTGTGGTGGATAAGAAATCTATCCACAAGCCAGGCGATCGGCAGATGAGCAGCCAAAATGGCCGGCAGCGCGTAGGGCTTTAAAAGGACATGATCGGGATGCCCGGTCTCCTGAAAATAGAAACTCTCATCGCCCTTATATCGCGTATGATGGACGAGCGTGTGCCTATGAAAGGCCTCCCGAGGAAAACGGGGGCGATGCATCCAACAGCAGTGCCAATACCACTCAAAAAAGCTTCCGTAGAGTATCCAAAAGAGCGCTGTGCCCAGTTGTGTCAAAAATGTGATCATCTCTCCACCTCCTTTAAAGCGGCCGCCGAGGTCATCTCAGAAGTACATCCTATACCCACGGCATCGCTTCTCGGCGTAGATTTTACCCGAAAGCGATTTTAATAAGGCAATGGTACGGTCACTATCAGTGAGGGTTACAGCAGCTCTCAAGATAACCACATCGGCGACAATGCAGCTTTGCTCCCATCTGCTCTATAGGAATGGGATGATAGCACACCGGACAGCGCAATACTTCCTCCTCTGTCACGCGAGGGCTTGTAGCCACCTCAAGCTTCGTTTTTTCTGGCGTTTCTTCTAAACGCGCCTTGGTCTTCTCCACAGATATCCCTCCAATATGAGCGACTATAGAATCTTCTTCATTATCCCACAAAAGCCCTCTCGCCCTCTTGCCATAACGGTTATAAAACTGCTACAATGATTGTGAACAGAGTCACAAACTTACTCGACACCCATTCTGCGAAACCGAAGGAGCAAAATTTCCGCATGGCTATTGGACATGTCGTACAGGTGCAAGGACCGGTCGTAGACCTAGAGTTTGCACCGAATGAGTTGCCTGCCATCAACAATGCCATCAAGATCAAAGACCCTGCCCGTAACATTGACCTTACCGTGGAGGCCGCCCAGCATTTGGGCAACAATGTGGTGCGCTGCATTGCCATGTCGAGCACCGACGGCCTTATCCGAGGCATGGCCGCAGAGGATACCGGTCAGCCTATTACCGTGCCCGTCGGACGTGAGACTCTCGGCCGCGTCTTTAACCTGCTCGGTGAACCCATTGATGAAAAAGAGCCTGTACAAGCCAAACTACGATGGTCTATCCATCGTCCCGCTCCGGGCTTTATTGACCAAAGCAGCACTCAAGAGGTTCTTGAAACAGGTCTTAAAGTGGTAGACCTCCTTACCCCCTTCTTAAAGGGAGGAAAGATCGGCCTTTTCGGAGGAGCCGGGCTCGGTAAAACGGTGCTTATCCAAGAGCTTATCTACAATATCGCCACCGAACACGGAGGGTTCTCCGTTTTCGCCGGTGTTGGAGAGCGCACGCGCGAAGGCAACGACCTCTGGCTAGAGATGTCTGAATCGGGCGTCATCTCTAAGACGGCCATGGTCTTCGGCCAAATGAACGAACCCCCCGGCGCCCGTCTACGCGTTGCCCTCTCCGCACTTACCATTGCCGAGTACTTCCGTGAGGAAGAAGGCCAAGATGTACTTCTCTTCATAGATAACATCTTCCGGTTCGTACAAGCAGGTTCCGAAGTTTCGGCCCTTCTCGGGCGCATCCCTAGTGCAGTGGGGTACCAGCCCACACTCTCCACCGAAATGGGCGCTCTACAAGAGCGCATCACCTCCACAAAACGCGGTTCCGTCACCTCTGTACAGGCCATCTACGTTCCTGCCGACGACCCCACCGACCCGGCCCCGGCAACCACCTTCTCCCACCTTGATGCCTACGTCTATCTTGAAAGACGTATCGCCGAAAAAGGCATCTATCCGGCGGTCGATCCGCTCGCCTCTACTTCGCGTATCCTCCAACCCCATATCGTTGGGGAGGAGCACTATGCTGTCGCACGGGGGGTTCAACAGATACTGCAGCGCTACAAAGAGCTTCAAGACATTATTGCCATACTCGGCGTGGACGAGCTTTCCGACGAAGACAAGCTCGTTGTCGCCCGAGCTCGGCGCATCGAGCGTTTCCTTTCTCAACCCTTCCATGTCGCCGAACAGTTCACCGGCCTTCCAGGCAAATATGTGCCCCTGAAAGAGACTGTGCAATCCTTCAAAGAGGTTCTTGAAGGCAAGCACGACGATCTTCCCGAACAGGCCTTCTATAACGTCGGCAACATCGAAGAGGCTGTTGAGAAAGCGCGCAAAATGCAAGGGAGCTAACGATGGCAGAGACGTTTCAATTCGATCTCGTCACTCCTGAAAGGCTTCTGCTTTCTGAACCGGTAAGACTAGTCAGTGCGCCCGGTGTGGAGGGTTCCCTTGGTATCCTGGCAGGCCATGCACCTCTGCTCGCAGAGCTGGGCATCGGTGTTATTCGGGTCGAGCGCCCCAATGGCCAGGTGGAGCTGGTAGCGACTAGCGGCGGATTTCTACAGGCCACGCGCGACCGAGTGGTTATTCTGGCCGATACAGCAGAGCTGGCCTCTGAAATTGATATCGAGCGGGCACGCGCCGCTGAGGAGAAAGCCCGCCAATTGCTTGAGATTCCAGGAGAGCTTAGTGCCGAAGAGATACGCAAAATGATCGAGCGTGCCCAAAATCGCATTCGGGTCGCCCAAATGCACCAAGAACAATAACATTACATTTCGGAACCGACCCACAAGCCCCCTACCGTTCGGCAGGGGGCTTGTTGCTTGGTTCTCTTTTCGACATCGGCAGTCGTTAGCTATGCTCGGCTAAGCGTTGTACTTCAGTAGGGTCGACATGAATACCGGGTCCCATGGTAGAAGAGAGCGTAATGCGCTTCAGATACTTCCCTTTGGCAGAGGCAGGTCGGGCTTTAAGTAAAGCGGAAACCAAAGTGATGAGGTTGGCCTTAATCTGCTCGGCAGGAAAACTTGCCTTCCCTATCGGTGCGTGGATAATCCCGTTCTTGTCTACCCTATACTCCACACGTTTAGCCTGTTTGATCTCTCGAACGACCTGAGCTACATTGGGCGAGACGGTTCCGGCCTTTGCATTGGGCATGCGCTGTTTGAGTATCTGCCCCAATCGAAACACCAGCGGCATCACATCCGGGTCGGCCACCAAAATATCGCAGTTAGCTCCACCCTCTTTCTGAATACGCTCTACAAGGTCTTCGGCTCCCACCAGGTCGGCCCCGGCCGCCTTCGCCTCTTCGGCTTTTTCACCGCGAGCAAATACCCACACCACACGCGATTTACCCGTACCGTACGGCAGCGTTGTGGTGCCTCTCACCATCTGGTCGCCATGGCGGGGGTCTACTCCCAAGTTGATGGCGGCCTCTACCGTTTCGTCAAATTTCGCGGTCGCCTTCTGCTTCACAAGCTCTACAGCCTCATCCAAGGGGTACACGTCCCCGGATTTTATGTTCTTGGTGAGATCGAGAAAACGCAGGCTGTGTCGCCTTGGTCGACTCGATTTCGCCCTCCTGCGGGCTGCAGTAGAAAGCCCGTGTTTCTCTTCTTCAGCACTCTCGGTGGTGGATACCACAACCTCTGTATCTGCCATTAATCTCCTCCTGTGGTCGTTACGGAGCCGTATAGGCCCCTCCCAACTATTTTTTCTTCTTTGGTAAAACGAGTTTCACGGATGCAGGGGTCTCCCCGTCCAACGTCAGCTCTGAGGCACGCTTCCCAATGGCTAGCCAAATAAGAGCGACAACGGTCAACCCCCAAAGACCTAGCCCATACAAGATTCCGAGAAGGTAGGGCTGCCAAGGCTCGTGGGGTATTTCCCAATCCACCACCCGCGCGATGCAGGCAAGGCTTATAAGAGTGGTGAAAAGCGCTACCCACACGGACCAGAAGTAGAACCGCGCACGCCGCTTGTTCCTCTGATCGACTCCCACATGATAGACCAGATGATAATCTATTCGACACACCCACTCACGCACCATCCCCCATAGTACAGAAAGGACGGATAACACGGTCATCGAACAAGCGAACGGCTGTAGATGCATAATAGAACTCTCCAGGTAGCCTCTATCGTACTCAGCCCACGATCTCTAGCCCCATCGAACGAGCTGTGCCCTCGATGATCTTCACAGCTCCCTCCAAATCCACTGCATTAAGATCGGGCAGCTTGGTCTGTGCGATCTGCAAAAGCTGCTCACGCGTTATTTTACCAGCCCGCTCATGGCCGGCACGCCCCGACCCTTTCTCAATACCGGCTGCCTTTTTCAGAAGATCGGTTGCCGGTGGGGTTTTCGTGACAAAGGTAAAGGAGCGATCCTCATAAATGGTAATCTCAACGGGAATCACAGAGCCGGCGTACTGTGCAGTCTTCTCGTTGTAGCTATCAATGAAGTTTTTCAGATTGATTCCGTAGTGGCCCAACGTTGAGCCAACAGGCGGAGCTGGGGTAGCCTTTCCCGCCGGCAGCTGCAACTTCACCACAGCGGTCACCTTTTTTGCCATTCCTTCTTCCTCGCTTTAGAACTCTTGTTTAAACTGAACTTAATCCAAGCGCTCGATCTGCTGAAAATCCAGCTCGACCGGTGTATCCCGTCCAAAGATGGAGATGAGCACGCGCACCTTTTCCTTGTCCGGATGAACCTCTTCGATGGTACCTGTAAAGTCGGTAAACGGTCCGGAAACCACGCGGATCACCTCACCCTTTTCAAAACGCACCACCGGCGTAGGTGCGGCTCCCTCGGCAGTATTCAGAAGAGCCTGAACCTCATGTTCCTGAAGCGGTACCGGCTTACCGCCTGGCGGTATGAAATCTATCACACCTGTCGTGGATTTCACGAGATACCAGGTATCGTTATCCAGCACCATTTCGATCAATACATAGCCTGGATAGAGCTTGCGCTTGACCTCCATCTTCTTTCCGCCCCGCGAGCGAAGCTCGACCTCCGTCGGAACCAGAATCCGACCTATTTTGTCGTCGAGATTCATCGACTCGGCACGACGCTGGATATTGGTCATCACCTTGTTTTCATGACCGGTGTAAACATACACCGCGTACCACTGTTTTTGCATAGGCACCTGTTGTGTCACAAAAAGGTCACCCTCAAACGCTTCCTGGCCTCTCATTGTGGCAGAATATGTTTTATGAGCCAAGCAAACACGATATTCAAAATCCACATGTAGGCCCCAATCACCACCACCACGGCAATCACTTGCCATGTCAGCCGATTAGCCTGTTGCCAGCTAGGCCAGGTGGTTTTCTTTAGCTCTTGCCATACCTCACGAATAAACACAATGGGGTTCTGGCTCGATTTAACCACCGAAAGAGGTTGTTTCTCAATCGCCATCTTGATGTCGCTCTTTTCCTTATCTTGGGGTTCATACGCCGCCTTTTGAGCTTAGCCCCCTCATGCGGGCACTGAGAGGAAGGGCCTCGGCCTTTAGCGGCGCAAACCCTCACTACCCACCTTTTGTCCCAAGGAGACAACAGGGGCAGAGAGACTCGAACTCCCGACCTGCGGTTTTGGAGACCGCTGCTCTACCAACTGAGCTATACCCCTTCATCTATCTTTACGCTTTTTCTGTTGCTGCTTACACCAGTGCTAACGAGCCTCACGGTGAAGCGTGTGTTTGCGGCATGAAGGCTGTGGGCAGTATTTTCGCAACTCCAACCGCAACTGCTGGTTGTTATTTCCCGTTCGGCGGCGCGTTGTCGTGTAGTTGCGTGACTTGCACTCGCTGCAGGCCAGCACAACAATCACCCGCGCTTCTTTTTGTGGCATCCAGACCTCTCCTTAAGAAAGTCGAAACCGAATACACCATCTTATGAGGTTCAGCATAGAGGGAGGGCGATTGAACATACGCCCTCCCTTCATAGTGCATCCCCTATTCGAGGACTTTGGTAACGACACCGGCTCCTACCGTGTGTCCTCCCTCCCGAACCGCAAAACGCAAGCCCTCCTCCAACGCTACCGGCTGAATTAACTCCGCCGTTATCCGTACGTTGTCCCCAGGCATCACCATCTC